>DASVMB010000176.1:0-4298 GCA_036384575.1 Bacillota bacterium | reverse complement strand
AGAGATAGGTGTAATACCTGATCCCGACATCCTGGATATCGATGGCCAGAATATCCACATTCGCCAACATTTCCGAAGAGGGCTTCTTATTCATCCCATACAGGCTGTATACTGTTAACCCTGTTCGCTCGTCTTGGTAAGTTTCAACCGTTGCGCCTGCTTGCCGCTCCCCGCGGATGCCATGTTCGGGTGCGTAGAGGGTGGTTAAATTGAACATTTCGGCAAAGATATCAATCGTCGATTTCAATTGCTTGTTCACACCGGTAGGCCCGGTTATCAACCCCACCCGTTTTCCGGCAAAGAGTTCACTATATTTGGCGATATTATCAATTCCATTCCGGACGATTGCCTTTTCCATACTTTCCCCCATGAAAAGATTGATTTGAGCTCTCGAAAATTTCAACAATTTATTGTAGCACAAAAATGATACGGTTTTTAAATATGACAACCTGATGTCCAATTTTTGGTGTAATATGGTAGTAGCTAGGATCCATCCCGTGAAGGAGCGCTGATTTTGAGATGAAGATCGATCGCTTGGTGGCGATTACAACCATCTTGCTTAACAAAGGAACGACCACGGCGAAAGAGTTGGCGGAGCGGTTTGAGGTTTCCACCCGGACTATCTACCGTGATATCGAAGATCTGTCGGCTGCGGGCGTTCCGGTCTATGCCCATCAGGGAAACGGCGGCGGGATATCGATCATGGAGAATTTCTCCCTTGACCGGGCCATCGTAACCGATCGGGAGAGTGAAAGCATTTTATTGGCTTTAAAGACCCTGCAGGCGGTGAATTATCCCGAAGTCGATCTGGTTCTCGATAAACTCGGGGCAATCTTTAAAAATGCCGCCGCCGCCGATTGGGTGGAGATCGACTTCTCCCCCTGGGGCAGCGGGTCGAAGGAAAAGCTCAAGTTTCAAACGGTTCGCCGGGGAATATTGGAGCGCCTGGTATTGGAGTTTGAATATCTCGGCGCTAACGGGAAACGGAGTCACCGAATGGTGGAACCGATGAAGTTGCTCTTTAAGGCCAGAGCGTGGTATCTTTGGGCGTGGTGCCGGAGCCGAAGCGCCTTTCGGACCTTCCGGATCACCCGGATGCGGGATGTGGTTCTGACGGATCAAAACTTCACCAGAAGAGATGATGGTTTAGACATAAAAAACTCGGAGGAAAACCTGCCTGACCAAAGGGATTGGGTTGATTTGCGGTTGCGGTTCAAGCCTGGTGCCGCCTACCGCCTTTACGACGACTTTGATGAGACAAGGATCAAACGAAATGAAGACGGGAGTCTGGAAATGAACCAACAGTTTCCCGAGGATGAATGGGTTTACGGATATTTGCTCTCCTTTGGTCCGGATCTGGAGGTGCTTGAACCGGAGTATATCCGTAAGCTTCTGTGTGATCGGATGCGACAGGCCCTGGGGGTTTATGAAAAAGGATAATATGGGAATTTTAAATATGACATACGGCTGTCAAGTACGATTATGTAAAATGAAGTCAGATTAACAAAAAAAGTAAAGGAGGAAGTGGAATGAGTGAAGAATCCATAAAAATCTGTCAAAGCTGTGCAATGCCCCTCAATGATCCCAATTTATGGGGGAGTAATGCCGATGGCAGCAAAAATGAGGATTACTGTCTGTATTGTTATAACGACGGTCGTTTTACCACGGAAGAGTCCATGGAGGAGATGATCGAGTCTTGTGTCCCGCACACATCCCATAACAATCCGTGGCCCGATGATGCGACGGCGCATAAGGCGATGCACGAGATCTTTCCCAAACTGAAGCGTTGGCAAAACAGGGTATAAGTGATAGTGCCGCTTGAAAAATTACGAAGATCATACAGGAGGTTATGTCGTGCTTCATATCTTTTCAAAAAATGAAACAGTCGAACCCAGGATTGTTGTACTCGATAAACCTATCGCAGCCGTCGGTTTATCGATCCGGACCGGAATGAAAAGCGTTTTTAAGGATCTCCCGAAGGTTTATGATCGTTATATGAAACTTAAAGCCCAAAACGGAATACCCAATATCAAAGAACCCTGGGAGTACGTTTCGCTCAGCAAAAACTTCACTGACGAAAAGTCCTGGGATTATTACACCGGTCATGTGGTGACTAGCCGGAATGCAGTTGCTGAAGAGTTTTTGGGGTTTGAAGTACCGGCGGGAACCTATGCGGTTTTCCCCATCAGGGGTAAAGGCAAATTGTTCTTCGGAATGGCTGTGGGTAAAATGAAAAGGTATATTTATGAGACGTGGCTTCCCCAGTCGCAATATGAATTCGGCGGTTATGAATTTGAATACAATAATGAAGCGATGCATGCCGAAAACCCATACGCCATCGATCTATATGTCGCAATTAACGGGAAATAAGTCGAACAACGGGATATGCATGGCACCGGAAATGAAAGGAGCAGATGGGTTGTTAACCAAGGAAACGCTTGTTAATCGGAAAGAAGATCTTGAAAATCTCGCCAAAGAAATTGGCGAGGGTGAGCTGGAATTACTCGTCGAATGGCTCAAGGAAAAGGATGATAATATCCGCTACGCCGCTTTTTTACTGTTGCAGTCGCTTTCGGCCGCAGATAACAGAGTGTATCGTTATTGGGAGACATTGGCCCGGATGATCGGAGATCCGAACTCCTACCAAAGAAGTCTGGGACTGATGTTGATCTCCGAAAATATCAAATGGGACAAGGAAAACAAGTTTGCCACAATCTGTGACGAATATTTAAGCCATTGCGATGATGAGAAATTCATCACCGCGCGTCAGTGTATTCAGGGATTGCACAAGGTGTTAGAGCATTCCACGATGTATCGGGATCAGATCGTGAACGCGCTGGTCAAGATCGATCTGGGGAAGCGGAAGGACACCCAGCAAGGTTTAATGTTGCTGGATATCATTGGAGTATTGGAAAAGATCTACGATGAGACAGCGGAAATGCGGGTCGCAGAGTATTTCAGGGCAAAATATGAGCATGGTGATGCCCGCGTGAGGAAGACCCTCAAGAAGTATATTTCGTAGGGGGAATGGGATATGGAATTGCTTGCAAAGTGCGGTTTCCGGTGCGATCTTTGCCCGGCTTATAAGGAAAACATCAAAACCGATGCGGATCGGGTCAGGGTGAGTGAAGGATGGCGGCGGATCTTCGGTTTTGAATTTACTCCCGAAAACGTCGTTTGTGTCGGTTGTCACAATGAAGGCAACCACGCCGACGCCAATTGTCCCGTAAGACAGTGCACAATGGAGAAAGATCTACCGAATTGCGCGGGCTGTGACGGGTTTGGCTGTGAAGCGCTGAAAACCAGGACGGATTTTCTTGAGGATTATATCTCCAAACTTCCGGATATATCGGAAGAGGATTACCAAACGTATCTTTTGGCGTATGAGAGTAAAACGCGCTTGATGAAGTTGCGGAATCGAAAAACCGAGTCACAAGGATAAGAGGGGGAAGGATCATGCTGGAACTACCCGAGGCGGCTGTGGTCTCCGAACAAATCAGCAGAACACTCAAAGGCAAACGGATCATGAATGTTAATACCAACCAATCACCGCATAAATTCGCATTCTTTAACGGTGATCCCCAGAACTATCACGGATTGCTTACCGAGAAGAAGATTGAAAAGGCCGTTTCATATGGAGGTATGGTGGAGATTGCCGCCGGTGATGCCCGGATCATTCTGGGGGACGGGGTGAATTTACGGTACTATGCCACCGGTGAAAAGCTATCCGAAAAGCACCAATTACAGCTGGAGTTCGACGATTTTTCCTCACTCATCGGTTCGGTGCAAATGTACGGCTTTCTATGGGCATTTCCGGCAGGGCAATTTGATAATCCGTATTATTTGGTCGCAAAGCAAAAAAAGTCGCCGCTTACCGAGGAATTTAACGACACCTATTTCTCTTCCATCTTGAAAGATGAAAAACTCAACTTAAAATCCCTGTCTGCCAAGGCATTTCTCGCCACGGAACAACGGATTCCCGGACTGGGCAACGGGGTCTTGCAGGATATTTTATGGACCGCCCGGATCCACCCGAAACGGAAGATGATTACTTTATCCGATGCGGAACTGGACAATCTGTTTAAGGCGGTGAAGTCGGTGCTCTCCGAGATGACGCTCAAGGGCGGCAGGGACACCGAGCGGGATTTATACGGCTGTTCGGGCGGGTATCAAACCATCCTCAGCAAAAATACCGCCGCCAAACCTTGCCCGGTCTGCGGGACGGAGATCAAAAAAGAGGCGTACTTGGGTGGGAGTATCTATTATTGCGGAGGGTGTCAGAGGTTATAAACGTCATG
>DASVMB010000175.1:0-6292 GCA_036384575.1 Bacillota bacterium | reverse complement strand
ACCGATGATCTCAATTTGATGAGGCACCTTAAACTTTGAAAGGTGTTCGGCGCAATATTGACGCAACTCTCTTTCGGAGGTTGCTGCGGCCTCCTTTAAGACCACATAAGCTCGGGGCACTTCACCCCGCAACGGATGGGGAACGCCGATAGCGGCCACCTCTTTGACGGCAGGATGAGTGTATAGCAGATCCTCAATCTCCCGCGGATATACTTTTTCGCCCCCCGTAATAATCATATCCTTCAAGCGGTCGGCAATGAAAACATAACCGTCTTCGTCCATACTGGCCAAATCCCCGGTATGCAGCCAACCGTCCTTCATCACCAATTCAGTTTCCTCGGGTTGTTCCCAGTATCCCTGCATGACCTGTGGTCCTTTTACCACAATCTCCCCCACCACACCCGGCTTGGTAATCTCCAAACCGGTCTGCGGATCAACGATTTTAACATCTGTATCCGGAACCGGGACTCCGGTGCTGCCATGTTTCACCCGTCCGTAAATCGGAGTCAGCGACACTGCCGGGGAGCATTCGGAAAGTCCATAACCCTCCCGCAACTTGCCTCCGGTTATTTTTTCAAATTTCTCATGAATCGCAACCGGGATCGGAGCGGAACCGCACATACAGGCTTCGATGGAACTCAAATCATAATTATGTCCCTCACGCATTGCAATCGCGCCGTACATCGCCGGGACACCCATGAATAAGTTGGGTTTATATTTATCGATTAAGCGCATTAATTCATTGAGATCAAACTTCGAGAGTATCAAAATTGAGGAACCGCTAAGTATGGCATGGTTCATCGTGGTACTCATGGCGTAAATATGATACATCGGAATCACACAGACAAATTTACCTTCCCCGTCCCGATATACATTTTTGAACCAAACACGAAATTGGGTGGCGTTTACAACCAGGTTGCGATGGGTAAGTATGGCGCCTTTATTAATCCCGGTTGTCCCACCGGTATACTGTAAATTGGCGATCGCATCCGGTGTAATGTTTACTTGGGGATCAACGGCGGAATGCTTAAAAAGCTCCGCTTCAAGCACCACCGCATCAACCGGCGCCTTATATTGATGATTTTCCTTAAACGGAACCTTGATATCAGTTAAAATTACCCTTAAATCTTTGGTACGGACTTGTTCTAGCACCGGTATGTTTTCAACACCGGTTACTATCAGCTTCATTCCACTGTTTTTAATAATATATCCCAGATCATCCCCGGTAAAATGGGGATTGATCGGAACCGCGATTGCCCCGGCACGCAAAATTCCAAAATAGGCTACGACGAATTGCGGCGAATTGAGGAGTTGAACTCCCACCCGATCCCCTTTTTGAATCCCAACTTCAATTAAAAGATTCGCCATCCTGGATACCAGATCATCAAGTTCCTGATAAGTCCATTGCGCCTCCAAATAGATCATGGAAGTCTGACTGCCAAACCTGACGGCAGAATTGTGCAGGACCTCTGATAGAGTTAGGGATGGATACTCAATCTGAGCTGGAATCCCTTTTTCGTATGCTTTGAGCCATCTTCTTTGCTCCAAAACAGATTCCCCTTTCGGTTGCATGACATAAAAAAACGAACAAAATATTTCGTTAAAAATAGTTATTTTCCTGCAAAAAAAATGATCCGTCCTGCGTATTCTCTCCTATACGACTCCGGTTGACATGGCTTTTCCATAATTTGTGTTTGCATCCTTTTTCAAAATATGATATTTTAGGAAGAGATACTTATACCGGTATAGGTATAATCGCGATTATAGTCAACATCCATGCCGGGCGTACCAAAAAAGGGGCCGACTTTTTCAGTCAGCCCCTTTTTTGGGATTATGCATTGACCGAATATAATTCATCCCACAGTCTTTTGACTTCTAACGGCGCAAACCGCTCTCACGCGGCGGCATCCATTTTGATGGCCGCATTGAATCACACTGGCTTAATCCCGATTAATTAGCATCCATAAACTAATTGTAAACCAATTTACAGTAAAGGGATGGAAATCCATTCATTGACCGATAAATCTGATCAACTTTAAAAATATCCATAAAGATTACCTAAATATCTGACGAATATTTATATGGTAAGAGAAGCCAAGCAGTATTATTGAGCTTCATTCATTACCCAAATAATAAAGGAGGCATTTATCTTGACCAAAGCAGATCTCATTGACAAGGTAGCGAAAGATACCAAGCTCACCAAGAAAGACTCCGACCAAGCCATTGATGCCATTGTCAAGGCCATCAGCGGAGCGCTTGCCAAGGGTGACAAAGTTACCCTGGTTGGTTTCGGCAGTTTCGAGGTTAGAAAACGGGCGGCCCGCCAAGGGAGAAATCCTCAAACCGGAAAAGCAATCAATATCCCCGCCCGGAAAGTACCGGTGTTTAAGGCCGGAAAAGCCTTAAAAGATGCGGTAGCAAAGAAGTAAAAAATTAACCCGTCCTGAATGGACGGGTTTTTTTATTATCTCACCTCGGGTATCTTTCTAAAAAAGTCCTACTTTTTAAACCTCAAAGTCAAGTCTTTCAAACCATCAACCTTTCTTATCTCCTCAATGATTAACCGCGCAATTTCAATAGCCCCATACTCGCAAAAATGGGTATTATCCTGTACCCCTTCGGGATAATTCGGGCTTTCTCCGGGCTTCAGCCATAAAAAGATGCGTTTTGACTCTTCATCCCCTAAGCTTTCAAAAAAATTTTTACTGACTTCACTTAAGTCCAGCAGGGGAACCTGCATCTCCCTGGCCAATTCTCTCATTGCCGCAGGATATTGTCCATGGGTATTAACAATACCCCCCTGTTCGTTAAAGAATCTTCTCTGGACCGGGGTTAATAGTACGGGAAACGCTTTTGCAATCCTCGCGCATGTCACATATTCAGCAAGGCACTGCTTAAAAGTTCTTTGCGGATCTGTATGTAATTTCACGACATCTTTTTCATCATTATGGCCAAATTGTATAAATAAATAATCATTTTCCCCGATTTCGGCTGCGATTTCTTTTAAATTGCCTTCGTCGACAAAGCTTTTCGAGCTTCTTCCGTTTATTGCGTAATTCCGAATTTGAACATCTTCATTAAAAAAGCGGCCAATTACTTGTCCCCATCCGGTTTCAGGACGTTTGTCCGGCTGCTTGTCGGCTGCGGTGGAATCACCGGCAACAAAAATTTTAATTCCTTGCCGGGATTTGATCTTAACCTCGCTGCTATCAGATCTGTTATTCATCTCAGTTCCTCCTTAAAATTCTTTCATCAATTTGCAGGGTTATATTTCCATCATCTCCCGCGGTTTTATCGGTTCAATATAATTCGGGCTTCACCATTGGGGTTTGCCTGTCTAACCTCTTGAATTCTGCGATGCATTCAGTATCCCCTTTGTCTATTTTCATCAAATTCTATAAATATAAATTTTGAGGGGGGTCGTAATTTCACCCCCCTCAAAAATAAAGGTCCAATAAATATAAAAGTCTTTAGACTACATTATTTCTTCTTGCCAAACCACTCGTCGTAGATTTTTGCTTTTTCATCCAGTATTTTTTGATATCCGGCCGCAAGATATTCCGCCTTATATTGTTCATATAGTGCGTCAAATTCAGAAGGCTTGCAGATTATCAGCCTGCAGGCGTATTCCCGGTATTTTGTAACCAGTGACGGTCCTAATGAAGACTGTGCGGAAATAACCGCAGGGATGAAGACATTGGGAGAAGGTTTCTGGTACGGCATTTTTGAATATTTATAGCTGTCCTGCAACAGATATCGGTATTGATCTCCCGCCGGGCAAGCGGCATTGGCCAGGTTTTTACTATCGTCCCCGAAATCTACGCCCTCGGCCACCAGACAATAATAGTCCTTGTTGTTCCCGTTGAGAAGCCGTTCATCTCCACTGTATGCCAACAGCTGCCTGACTCCGTTTACTTCTTTATATGTTTTCCCTTCAGTGCCCCACTGAAGAACATTGAGGTTTTCCGGTCTGGAGAGCCAATCCAGGTATTTTAAAACTTCCGGCACATGCTTGCAGTTCCTGTTGATACCGCTCATCAAACCTACCGGAGGAGTGTCCACATAGTAGGGCGGGGCTACCTTTTCATCCCTCCGGTACGGATAACGTACGGAAAGTTTAGCTGTCGGGCAGTTCTTCATCAGAGTGTCGATATAACCCGCATCCGTGGTGATATATTCACCCCAGAAACCGGTGTAGCCGTTTAAAAATGCCGCCTTCATCTTTTCGCCGTTGGTATCGAGCATGAATTCGGGGTTGATCAGTCCGTCGTTATAAGCCTTGTTATGCCACTTTAATGCTTGCCTGGTAGGTTCCCAGGGTAATGACGGCAAAGCCACATCGGAGTATAAATACTTTTCCCTATCGCTAATTTTGTCCGGCCGCCACAGGTAATTAATATTAGCCAGAGTTGCGCCGTTTAGATCCAATGGTATCCCGATTACTCTCTCCGGGCCGACTCCGCCCGGATCCTTGGTCTTGAAAGCCTTAACCACCTCGTAATATTCATCCAGAGTCCTCGGATTGCGCAATCCCAGCTTGTCAAGCCAGTCCTGCCTGATATAGTTAACCCAGGTTGATCCCATCCATAACGGTCTTTTTGCAGGGAGGAAGATTAGCTTGCCTTTGATTTTACCGATATTGATGATGTCGGGGCCTACAAATTTATAATAATTGGGCGCATATTTCTTTACAAGGCTTACCGGAACCTCTTGAAATACTCCCTGACCATACCATCCCATATACCCCGGCGATATATCATATTCGGTGATGATATCGGGAGCTGTGTTGGAAGCGATAAGCAAATTAAACGCCTCTTTGGTTCCGGCCGGATTGGGTCTGGCGATGGGCACCCAGGTGAGCTTGATGTTAAGGTCTTTTAAAACCTTATCCTGGATATACTTTGCCCAATAACCGGTATCGGCAGGCGACTGGCCCTGTCTTCCCCTTTCAAAAACCGGGATTCTGATTTCCACTGGGGCTTTCTTGCTTGCAAAGGTCACCGTGGATGACACCAGCATGATCAGCACAAGAGCAAGACACACTGAAATGGAAAGCTTACGGTTCATAAAAACTCCCTCCTCGTTTTTATTTTAACAACAACCCGAGGTTGTTATTAACGAAGTAAGGCAAAAACTACCGTCATTCTTTGATAGAGCCTAATAATGCGCCCTTGACGAAGTATTTCTGCAGGAAGGGATAGACAATCAGGATCGGGATTGTAGCAAACATTATTGATGCCGCTCTTACAACTTCAGGAGTAAAAGCGGTCGCCATTCCTTCGGCCGAGAATGACTCTGTGGACTGCGCGGCGCTTACAAGGTAAAAGAGTTTTAGCTGCAAGGGATACAAAGGCTTGGATTGAATATAGTAAAGGGCGTCCTGGAATCCATTCCACCTTCCGACCGCGAAGAATAATGCGATCGTAGCCAGTATCGGCTTTGATAATGGCAGCACGATCCTTATCAAAAAACCAACTTCAGAACAACCGTCAAGTTTGGCCGACTCTTCCAGACTTTCGGGAATGGCGGTTTGAATATAGTTTTTCATAAGTATCATATTAAAGGGACTAAGCACTACCGGAAGTATCAAAACCCATATCGAATTGAAAAGGCCAAGTTCCTGGATGTTAATATAATTGGGTATGATGCCGGCGTTGAAATAAAAGGTGAACAATATCAGATACATAAATATTTTTCTTCCCTTGAGACTTTTTCTGGATAACGGATAAGCCAGCGCTATTGTAATTAACAGGCCTATGACGGCTACTAATAAAGTCATGAGCGCCGTAAATCCAAGTGAATCCATCATGGTTTGATCGGAAAACACCTCAATATATGCCTTGATATTAAAACCAATCGGAAAAAGCGAGACTTTTTGGGACATCACCGCGGAGTTATCACTCAAGGAAATTGCCATGATATGCAAAAACGGAAGAATACAGATTAATACGGTTAGCCCTAATGTAAAATAAACAATAAAGTTAAAAATCTTGCTTTTAAAATCCGATTTCATTGATAATCCTCCTGTTTGTCATTGGTGAATTCCGGTTCACGGATTGCAGGATTCTATCTTTCTTATCAAGTGATGCCCTGTTCACCGGCTTTATTGGCGGCATAATTGGTTATCATGACAAGTATGAATCCGACAACGGACTGGAACAGGCCTACTGCTGTGGCAACGTTGAACCGGAGCGCTCTCAATCCCAGATTGTATACAAAGATACTTAGATTATCGGCGACACTCATTACCAGAGGATTCATCATATTATAGCCGCGTTCAAAGGAAAAACCG
>DASVMB010000174.1:0-7849 GCA_036384575.1 Bacillota bacterium | reverse complement strand
CGGCGCGGGAGGCGCCTACCGCTCCCCCTAGAACAGCGGCGAGATCCTGAACCAGTTGAAAATTCTTGGGGTCGCAGAGACCCCGGCCACCGGAGACGATGATGTTGGCCTCCTCAAGATTGACCGAATGCCCCACTTCATTGACGACCTCTAAAATCTTAGCTTTTAAATCCCAAACGGTTTTTGAGAGATCAACCCTGGTGACTTGACCCTGGCGCGACTCGTCGGCGGCCATCGGCTTAAAGACTTTCGGCCGTACCGTAGCCATTTGGGGGCGGTGGTTGGGGCAAAGGATCGTAGCCATCAAGTTGCCTCCAAAAGCCGGTCTGGTCTGCATGAGGTTCCTTTCGGCCACATCCACATCAAGACCGGTACAGTCGGCAGTCAAACCGGTGCCCAGTCGGGCAGCGATCTTCGGAGCGAGCGATCTTCCAATGGCGGTGGCGCCCATTAAAACGATATTGGGATTTTGGTTCCTGATTAGATCCACGATAACCTGAGTATAGGGTTCTTCCAGAAAACGCTCCAATTCCGGAGCATCCGCCAGAAAAACCTGATCCGCTCCATGGGCGATGAGCCTCTTGGCTTCACCCTCGACGCTGTGGCCGAGTAAGACGGCAACCAACGGTTCCCCTAAGGCATCGGCCAGTTTCCGTCCTTCACCCAAAAGCTCCAGAGCGACGTTGGTCAACTTGCCGCCGCGTTGTTCCGCAAAAGTCCAAACCCCTTTGTAACGTGTTTTATCAATCGTGCTTGTGGTCTCCCGGGTGATTTCGATCGCCTTGAATTTACAAGCACTGACGCAAGAGCCGCAAAGATTGCAGCCTTCCTTGATTACAGCTTTCTTATCCACGACATGAATGATACCAAAAGGGCAACTGGCTACGCAAACCTTGCAGCCATAACATTTATCAATCAAAACTCTAATCCCCATCCTGATCCTCCTTCATTCACTGGCCCAACCAAGAATGTTTATTTCAGACAATCCTCCGGGTAAGCAATGCATCGACCAACGATTTAACCTGTGCTTCGGGGGTACCGCTGAACATCTCCCCTTGGCATTTGATCTCCGGAATGAAGATCCGTTTTACCCAGGTCGGTGAGCCGTTCAAACCGCAGCGAACGGGATCAGCACCGATATCAGCAGCTGACCAGGTAGTGATGACGGCTTTTTTGGCGCGCATCATTCCTTTGAGGGAAGGAAGACGTGGCTCGTTGATCTCCTTGACCACAGTCAACAGAGCCGGTAACGGCAGTTGAACCCGGTCGTAACCATCCTCGTTCATCCGTTCCACGGTTAATCCTTCCGCAGAAATCTCCTCAACCTTCTTGACATAGGTAATATGAGGGATCCCGAGATTTTCAGCGATCTCCGGGCCAACCTGGGCGGTATCGCCGTCAATCGCCTGTTTGCCGCAGATGATCAGATCAACTGCGCCGATCTTGGCGATCCCCTTGGACAGGGCATATGAAGTGGCTAAGGTGTCGGAACCGGCAAAGGCACGATCGGATAAGAGGACCGCATCGTCAACTCCCATTCCGATGGTCTCCCGGAGCTGTTCCGCCACTTGGGGCGGGCCCATGGAGATTACGGTGACGCTTCCCCCCAGTTTCTCCTTGATACGCAGAGCCTCCTCCACCGCATACATATCAAAGGGATTCAGGATACTGGCCACACCCTCCCGGACCAATGTGTTCGTTTCCGGGTTGATCTTCACTTCGGTGGTATCCGGAACCTGCTTAACGCAAACTACGATCTTCACAGTATCTCCCCCTTATATCTCCACTAAGCGCGGGCGCTTAGTGCAGCTTACCATAAAAAGCGCCCTACAGGGCGCCGGAACGTTTTTAAATTTGAATTCTGTTTCAAAAATTGTTGATCTAAAATCCTTTATTGCATAGATAGATAAATTACTTCAATGGCCGCAAAAAAGTCATATCCATTTTCGTGTCTTTGGTGTGTTTCGTTGTATAAACCATCAAACTTACTTTTTGGAGGCGAACTCCTTGATCAGCTCAAGTGCGATGATGTTTCGCTGGATCTGGTTGGTGCCTTCATAGATTTGAGTGATCTTGGCATCACGCATCATCTTCTCCACCGGGTATTCCTTCATATAACCGTAACCGCCGAAGACTTGGACCGCATCTACGGTGATCTTCATGGCAGTATCCGATGCGAACAGCTTGGCCATGGCCGATTCCTTGGAGATATTCTTGACTCCGGCATCGATCATCCGGGCGGTGGCGTATACCAAAGCCCGGGCTGCCTCCAGCTGAGTAGCCATATCTGCCAGCATATGCTGGATCGCCTGGAATGAGGAGATGGTTTGTCCAAATTGTTCCCGTTCACGTGCGTATTTGACCGCCGCGTCCAGTGCACCCTGAGCGATACCGATGGCCTGGGCCCCGATTCCCGGACGGGTACGATCAAAAGTCTTCATGGTTGCGATAAAACCGACGCCCTCTTTTCCGCCGAGCAGGTTTTCTTTGGGAACCCGGCAGTTGTCAAAGACCAATTCCCGGGTAGCCGAAGCCCGGATCCCCATTTTATTTTCCTTCTTTCCAAAACTGAAACCGGGAGTCCCCTTTTCTACGATAAAACAGCTGATCCCCCGGGGGCCCTTCTTCCTATCGGTTACCGCCATCACGGTGTAAATCTCCGCCTCGCCGCCATTGGTGATCCATTGTTTCGTGCCGTTTAGGACATAGCTGTCTCCATCAAGCACTGCGGTAGTTTGCATCCCCGACGGGTCGCTGCCCGCATTGGCCTCTGTTGCCGCAAAAGCTGCCAGTTTCTTGCCGGATGCGATCTGAGGCAAGTATTTCTTCTTTTGTTCCTCGCTACCCAACACCAGGATCGGGGAAGCGCCTAAACCCGAAGCGGCATAGCTAACCGCCACACCGGAACAGGCGCGGGACAACTCCTCAACCACCAGGCATTGTTCAAAAACGCCGCCGCCTAAGCCGCCGTATTCCTCAGGCAAATATACGCCGAAGAGATCCGACTCGGCGAGTACCTTCATAACCTCCCAGGGAAATTCCCCGGTTTCATCCCATTCTTGGGCTTTGGGAGCGATCTTTTCATCCGCGATCCGCCGCGCTAAATCCTTAATCATCTGTTGTTCTTCAGTCAAAAAATAGTTCACAGCCATCACCCTCCAATAATTGTCTTCATCCCGTTTTGGTTAAAATACAAATTAATTGGCCCATCAATCTATGTAGTGTAGTCTCAAACCGGCATAGAGTTTAAGGAAAACGCATTATCTTGCCAAATCATACATGGCAGACAAGTAAGTCGGAGTTCCGGATCAATTGCGGCTGGTAGGCGCAAAACCATCTCGGACACCAAAGGGACCGGCCGATGCATAAATATATATCAGTCTAACATAAGCCGTTTTAGCTTGTCAAGTTAAGGTCGAACGGGAGTTTCTCCGTCCTTTATCGTTGCAGTTAATACTCTACACTATATCATACCCTATTTCGCCATACACACGCCGCCAATTTCTATGGCACCGGTCAAAGTCAGGTGCGCGATGCTTCAACCAATCGCCAATCCGCCAGAATCTGTTCCAGCTCCTTATAATTACTGGCCAATCCGAGACTGGCGCAGTCGGTTGCCGGATATTCAAAATTACCGTACCGCACACAGAACCGGTCCCAATCCGACATGCGGGCGCCGCAGATTAACGCCAGGCGATAAAGGAGCGCCGGAGTAAACCTAATCTGCCATCGGACCGGATGTCCGAAGTACTGAGCGGCGCGTCGGGTAAAGTCGCCCAGGGAGATCGGTTTGTTCCCCAAAACGTAATTCCCCGCTACCGTTGGTTCTTCAAGCAAATAGCGTACGACCTTCGCGATGTCCTGGGCATGAATAAAATGGAATCGCAACGGGATATTGATCCGTCCCAACAGTCCCGAATAACGCCGTAAAGCCGGCAGGCTCAAACTAAGGTTGGAAAAGGGATGAGTGGCGTCGCCGCCGAAGATGAGCGTCGGGAAAACCGTAACGATCCGCTCGTAACAAGGGATTTGAGGTAAACCCATGTAACAGCGGTATTTTGTGCGAACATATTCGGTTCCGTATTCTTCCGCCTCCGGCAGGGGTCTCATATCCCGCCCCAGAATGCTGGCAGTGGAAAAGTATATCACCCGCCGGATACGCTCCGGGTTTAGCATTCCGAAGAGTTCATGTACACGCCGGACATTGATCCGTTCGGTTCCTTCCCCTCCCCAGGCCGTAGCCGCGTGAATACAATAGTCCACCCGCGAAAGGACACCGGCAAAATCGACGATTTGATCCAGATCGCCTTTCAAGACCGTAATATTCTTTCGCTGTTCCGGATCAAAGCGAAGTTTGGCGGGGTTACGCACCAAGAGGTAGAGTTCGTACTCAGGGGTCAACTGATCGACCAGGTAATGTCCGACGCAGCCGCCGGCCCCGGTGATGAAGATGGATGGCATTAAATCGCTCCTCCGCTTTTTCAGTTAATCAGGCTCAATGCTTTACGTTTAAAATTCGCCGGCGCTTTGTGATTTTCCTATCCCGATACAATCCGATTAGGTCCAATAAACCCACAAAACCTTAAATCCGCCTACGAACATTGACACCTAAATCACTTTAGTGCTAAAATAATGGCGATTTGTTAATGGATATGTCTTAAAAAGTATCATAAAGGAGTATTGCCTTGTTATTAGCCAGTGTGGTCATTCCCACTCACAATCAACAACACATTCTCGAATATTGCCTGCAAATTCTGTTTAACCAGACCGCATCGCCCGATACTTATGAACTCGTCATCGTAGATGACGGTTCAAACGACGGCACTTCGGAAATGGTACAAAAACTTCAGGAAAAAGCGCCCTGTCCCTTGATTTACAACTGGCATCCCAACATTGGACGCTCTTTGAACCGAAATACCGGGGCCTTAATGGCCCATGGAAAATATCTGATCTTTTTGGACGGGGACATGTTGGTGCGCAGGGAATTTGTATCCGCCCACCTGTCAGCCCATACAAAACCGGGATTGATCGCCCACGGTCCCGTGGTCTACACAGAAGAACTGAAAGACCCTGATAACGGGCAGAAAAAGGTTTACGATTTCTCCCGCGCCTTCTTCGCTACCGGTAATGTCTCGCTCGAACGGGAGCAATTTATTGCTTCGGGAATGTTCGATGCCGATTTCATCGAATACGGTTGGGAAGATTTGGAACTTGGTGAACGGTTGCGTAAAATGGGTCTGCAAACGGTGAGATGCCCCGAAGCCTGGAGCTATCATCTCCAAAAGCGGTTGACCTATGAAGGAATCCCGGGTCTTATCGCCAAGGAGAAGGAACGGGGTCACATGGGAGTATTATTCTATCGCAAAAATCCTTCTATCGCCGTTCAATTGATGACCTTAATCTCGCCAATCTACTTTGCCTACGACCGGATTCTTACTATCTGCCACTGGCCGGAGAAACCCGGCACTTTGAAACTACTGCAACATCTCGACCGCCCCGGCACACGATTTCTCTTTCGCCTACTGGTGGAGATCGTTAAAAGCCACGCATATGCCGATGGACTTCGCGAAGCCTTAGCCCGGGAAGGTAAATCCGGAAATTCTAATCCCCGGTGAAGGAATTTCCTCCGGCGATCCCGGAAAACGCCGTAACGGCGCTTTATTTAGCTGTTTCAAGAATAATATCCCGTGTTTGGCTGCGAATCGCCGCAGCGATCCGTGCCGCCCCCCCAGTCGGGCCCATTCGTTCCCGCCCGATCCGCGCCATCGCCTCACGGCGGGCAGGATCATTCAAAATCCGCGCCAATTCCAGGGCGGATGCTGACGGTTCCCGATCCGTCACACTGATGGAATCTCCTAATAATCTTTTTTGAGTCCGGAGAAACTTGGCGGTAAATTGCGGGCCGCGGCCTACAAAAGTGACCACCGGTTTTCCAAGACCGACGGCCTGTTCATTTGCGGTACCGGCCATTCCCAAAACCCCATCGCAGGCGGCCAGAATATCTGCAAAGCGCCCTTGTAGTACGGTCATACGAATTGGCGGTTGTTTGTATTCCAGATGGCCTACTACCCCCCGCAATCGTTCTTCCGGCTCCGGGTTCACTCCGCGCCAGCCCATTACTTCCAAGCGGTTTGCCAGTTCTGTGAGGGCCAATCCTCCGGAGAGCGCCACCAGATACCGTACCTTCTTTTCCGCAGGTACCAATGGTTGAAAGGCCAAGGCGACCCGGGCGATATCCTCAAGATTATCATAGGCTTCCAAACGACTGCCCGGAAGCACGGCGATAACCCATTCTCCGGGGGAACCTTTCAGATCTTGACCTTGATAGTCTAAGGCATCCATCATTACATTTCCCAAAAATTCTGCAGGCAGCCCATACCTACTCAGGGAAGCTGCGGTTTTGGCATCACGGGTTAGGATCTTACGGCAAAAACGCTTCATCAGGAAACGTTCCACCGCCCAATGGGGCGCCACATAATCCGACTTGGCGGTGGGTAAAAATAGAATCGGCCGGCGCAAAAAGCAACCTGCCAAGATCAGGAGAACCACATCTCCCACACATACAGCCAGATCAACCCGTTCCCTAACAGACCGTAAAGCCTTGATCTGGGATCCGGTTAGACCCCATAGACCGGCCTTAAGATCCATCCATAGGTTTGCCGGACCATTACGAATAAAGCCGCCGCTGGGCATGGTTTTCCCCTCAAGTGACAAAGGAATGCCCATTTCCCGGTATGCGGCTCCTCTGCCGACAATCGGTAATGCCTGAAGTCGTAAGGAAGGTTCTTGTTCAATCAGGCTTTTGATGATTCGAGCGGCAATCAAATCCTCGCCGTGTCCGTTACTGACAAAAAGAATACTGGAATTCCGTTCAGGCATTGGATTTCAGGCTCCCATCCGTTTCGGATTGAACACTTCCGGCTTCGTAAAGCCGCTGATACAAACCTCCCATTGCCAGCAGTTCCTCATGAGTCCCCACCTCCACGATCCGGCCTTCAGCCAGGACAATGATCTTATGGGCGAATTTTACGGTGGAAAGGCGGTGAGCAATGACGAATGTCGTCCGATCCCGCATCAACCGCTCGAGTGCCTCTTGGACCAAACGTTCCGACTCGGTGTCCAGGGCAGAAGTCGCTTCATCAAGAATCAGGATCCGGGGGTTACGTAAAAGCGCGCGGGCAATGGCGATCCGTTGCCGTTGGCCGCCGGAAAGCGAGGCGCCGCGCTCGCCCACCTTGGTAGCGTAACCTTCCGACAGATTCAGAATGAAGTCGTGAGCATTAGCCGCCTTGGCAGCGGCAACGATTTCCTCTTCGGTAGCCCCGGGTTTACCGTAACCGATGTTCTCCCGGATGCTGACGCCAAACAAGATCGACTCCTGCGGGACAAGTCCGATCTGTTCCCGTAAACTTTTCATTTGAACGCTCCGGATATCATGATCGTCCACCAAAACTTGACCCTCAGTAGGATCGTAAAAGCGGGGTATCAGATTGACAAGACTGGTTTTGCCGGCACCGCTGGGACCGACCAAAGCTACAATCTCGCCGGGATTTACCGTCAGCTGAATATGTTCCAGGACCGGAACGTTATTTTGATAACTAAAGCGGACATCGCGAAACTCGATTTTCCCCTTGATCTTTGGTATGGCCACCGCATTAGGAGCGTCTTGTATATCAGCCTCGTAATCGAGCGTCTCAAAGACCCGATCCGCCGCAGCCAATGCTTGCTGAATGGAGTTGAGGTTATGGGTAATTCCGGTAAGCGGCGATATCGCCATCAAGATGTATGCAAAGAAAGCCACCAGAGAACCGGTGGTTAAGTGTCCATGGATAACCTCGCTTCCGCCATA
>DASVMB010000173.1:0-8286 GCA_036384575.1 Bacillota bacterium | reverse complement strand
TGATCACCGGAGATCCCTTCGGCCTCCCAGGTTCCGATATACTGTCCGTCCCGTAATACCGTGACCCGGTCCGCTAATCTGTACATATCCTCCATGCGATGGGAGATGAAAATGATGGAAGCCCCGTTATCCCTAAGTTGTTCGGTGATCCGGTACAGCTCCTCGCTTTCACGCTTGGTTAGGGCCGAGGTCGGCTCATCCATGATAATGATCTTGGCACGCATCGACAAGGCCTTGGCAATTTCCACGGTCTGCTGCTGGGCCACGCTCAAGGCACCCATCCGGGTCCTTGGATCAATTTCCACTCCCAGCCCGGTGAGGAGCGTTTTTGCTTCCCTGTGCATCTGCTGCCACAAAATTCTTCCGGTGAATCTCTGGACTTGTTCGTGACCCATGAAAATATTTTCAGTTACAGTCAGATCCGGATAACAGGTGACATGTTGATAAATCGCCGCGATCCCCAGGCTTTGGGCATCATTTGGGCTTTTGATCACGGTTTTTTTCCCGTTTAAATAAATCTCTCCCCCATCCGGCTGATGCACTCCGGTAATTATTTTGATGAAGGTGGATTTGCCGGCGCCGTTCTCTCCCATCAAGGCATGAATCTCTCCCCGGCGTAATTGAAAATGAACGTCGCTCAGGGCTGTGACTCCGGGAAATGTTTTGGTAATGCCTTGCAACTCCAGAATATATTGGGACATCCCGTATCCTCCATTTCCTTCAGCCGGATTTTTTGCCCTGCCGCCATCGCGCAGTGCGGGGTTTAGTCGCTATCCTTATTTGGCCGTCGCCTCTTTCGTAAGCCTTTTCCGATAGGCCTCACTCTCCCAGTTCTTGATAAACCCAATTTCCTGGGAGGTCATGGTCTTGATTTGCAAGCCGTGGCTACGAATGCCCTTGATTACATATAAGTAGGCAAGCAGAGTCTCTTCAATCGTTTGGGCCTCCGCCAAACCGGTTTTATATGTAACAGTCCCGCTTTGAAGATGGATATTCACCTTCCGGTCCATCCGGCCGGTGGATATTTCGCCGTTCAGGTATACCAATTGATCCGGATACAAAACCACTTCATCAAAGAAATCATCGCTAAGCTTGCTTCCTTTGAAATAATCCATGATATACGGCGTTTTACTGATGATGGTCTGATCATCACCCGCAACGAGTTCAATTTGGGGATAGGGTCCTTTGATGCCTAAATAATCACGGATCAGGTCATTCACCGCCTGATGCAAAATAATGCAATTGGTACAATCATCGGCATTGACGATCAAGCCGTGGTTCTCCATGAAGATGACCTGGGGAAACTCGCCCTTCCGCTCCAGCGCTTCTTCGATGGCTGCTTTAATCTTTAGCGTAAGAGAAAAACCCGGGTTTACGTATGGGATCCAAACCCAGCCGTAACTTTTGCCGCCAAAAATCCTCTGCGCAAGTTCCCGGCCATTTTGGGCACAACACAGGATGTTGGCATAAACCGGGTGAGTATGGATGACATATTTTTTAAGCAATGAGTGAAAACCTGCTTCCACCGAAGGGCGCAAGGGTTTCATCGTATCTTTTATTACCACACTGTCCTTAAGCAGTTGGCCGCTTTCCTTCTCCAAGTCATTCATGCGGTCCGGATCAATCTGATGATAAAAGTCCAGAATCTTTTGATAATTAACCAATACGTATCCCTCACCGGGGGTAATCTGTTTTAATTTGAATCCGGAGGCTTTTACCGCCATCAATTGGTTGCCCAATTTAACCGAAGTATTGCCGCCGCCGCCTTGCGTGTAATCGATCGGTATACCCACCGCCGTCGATATTTGTTGCAATTCAACCAACTCTTGTTGAACCATGTTCGAAAGGCCCCCTTAATATGTTAATAAAAACGATTTAAAACCGACATAAATATTTTGTAATACTGTTTTCGTAAAGTATTGGTATATGTTATTATTTATATGGATCATTTGAAGGATTATGCGATTCCTCCGGTTGGTTGAGTTTTGGTGAACTTTTGGTTTTGGTCAACTCTTAGTGAAGCACAATAAAGCGCAGAGGTGAGATAATGAACTTCGACCTTTTACATCCCGCCGATCAAATTGTCATGATTATGGAACGGATCTACGGATACGGTATGACCACTACTTCCGGAGGAAATCTCTCCATTTTGGATGATAACGGAGATATCTGGATTACGCCGGGCGGTATTGACAAAGGTTCACTGACCCGTAACGACATCATCCGGGTCAAACCCGACGGCACCATCGTCGGCAACCATAAACCCTCGGTTGAACTTCCCTTTCACCAACAGATCTATCAAAGAAGATTGAATATCAAAGCGGTCCTCCATGCCCATCCGCCGGCGCTGGTTTCCTTCAGCATCGCCAGAAAAAAACCCAACACCGCTTTGATCCCCCATGCCGATTTAATATGCGGCCAAGTCGGAATGGCTGAGTACGGCCTGCCCGGAAGTGAGGAATTGGGGGAAAATATTGCCGCAGTGTTCAGTAAGGGATATGACACGGTGATGTTGGAAAATCACGGAGTTGTCGTAGGCCACGAAAATCTTTTCAAAGCCTTTATGGCCTTTGAAACTCTCGATTTCTGCGCCCGTCTCGAAATCGAAGCCAACCGGCTCGGCAAACCGATCGCTTTATCTCCTCAAAATATCGCCTTATCCCACCAAAAGCAGCATACCCGGATCCCCGAATTTGTCAGCCATCACTACTCCAGTGAGGAAAAACAGGCTCGCCGCGATATGTGTCAATTGATTCACCGCGCCTATGATCAGCAAGTCTTTACCAGTACCCAGGGAACCTTTTCTCAACGGCTGACCGATCACTCCTTTATTATCACGCCCTATATGGTTGATCGAAAATACATAGAGCCTGGAGAGATCGTTCGCATTGAAAACAATATGCGCGAAGCGAATAAAACGCCAAGCCGTTCGGTCATGCTCCACCAGTATATTTATGAAAAGCATCCCCATATTCACTCGATCATCATCGCTCATCCCCCGAATATCATGGCCTTTGCCATAACGGACGTACTTTTCGATTCCCGGATCATTCCCGAGAGCTATATTTTGCTGCGCAATGTTCCCAAACTGCCTTTCGGTTCGAGCTTCATGGAACCCCAAAAGACAGCGGAGGTGTTCACCAAGAACACGCCCCTGGCTTTGGTCGCCAATGATTGTGTTATCGTTACCGGGAGTAGTCTGATTAATGCCTTCGACCGTTTGGAAGTGGCCGAATACAGCGCCAAAGCAATTATTGCCTCTCGAAGCATCGGTAATGTGGTGATGATTGATAATGAACGGATTGCGGAGATTGAGAAGGCCTTTCCATTATGATTCGGGCCGTAACACGAATCCGGCAAGCAACTTTCAATTCGTTTCAAATAAGAACTTGCCGGATCGCGGTTTAGCCTTCGGCGACCTTCGCTCGAATCCCTTTGGCGGCAATCTCCGCCTGCCACTCCTCCGGCAAAGGCCGGTCAAGCAAGATCATGTCAACTGCTTCCAGACCTACGGTGTTTACATAACCCACCTTGCCGAATTTGGTATAATCGCATAAAAACACAACCTGTTCGGAATTTTGGATCATGGTTCGCCGGATCTCGGCTTCCTGTTCATTGGAGTCGGTCAAGCCCCGGTTACGGGTCAATCCCTTGCAGGAAAAAAAGACCCGGTTGGCATAGTATTTACTCAAAGCCTCTACGGCTGCGCGCCCCACATACGAGAGACTTTGGTGGCGAAGCGTGCCGCCGGTGGAGATAACCGTGATCTCATCCTGGCCCGCCAATTCAAAAACCACTTTTTCCGCGTTGGTGATCACCGTTAAGCCTTGCTTGTCCTTTAAATGTTTGGCAACCGACAAGGCGGAAGTGCTTGCATCGAGAATAATCGTATCGCCGTCCTTAACCATAGCGGCGGCCTCTTTACCAATGATATCCTTACCAAAGACATTGATTCCCTCTCGATGCGCCAAGGAAACCTCGGTTTTCGAATCGTCGGCCAAAACCGCTCCGCCATGAGTCCTGATCAATAATCCCAGGCTCTCAAGCTCCTTTAGATCGCGTCTTATCGTTTCTTCGGCGACGCAGAGGTTGACAGCCATCTCCTGAACCGATAAACTCTTCAGCTCGTTTAATAAGGTCATGATATGGTTGCGGCGCTCAATTGCAAACATCCCTATCCATCTCCCGGTTTACGGCCCGCGGCCGGATAAATATTTTTACCTTTTGCTTACCGATGGCTTCATAGGCCTTGATTCGATCATTCAGGTCGGGGTATCTCCGGGTGGTATCGGGCGTAAATAATCCCCGACCCACGTCTTCGGTTGCCGACAGTTCATGACCAATCAGCGCCCAGGCGGATGCCACCAGATTTTGATACTTTTCATCCCGTAAGGCATTGCAAATAAAGGATTGCCTTGGAGAATTAATATCTTCCCCGCTGATCTGAAAGAATCCATATCGCCGGCAAAGGTTGCGCACCCGTTCCAGCTGACTTGCAGAGTTACGGGTCGGCATATACGTCACCGCCTTAAAACCCAATTCACCGAGAACCTCGAACAAAAAATCCAGATAATCGTCTTCAAACTTCTGATTCTTCTTGTCCCCGGTCACCGAAGCCTCAACATCCCCCAGGTAGGCATAGGCGGGAATCGCGCCGATCTCACCGGCAAATTCGATCAATCTTTTGATGTCCGGGCATTCCCGGGTGGCATCAATGTAAAATGCGCTTACTAAATCGCTTTTCAACCCGCTTAACAGATCATATTGATAAAATTCATTGGCGGTTTCTCCTAAAAAGTTTTCAAGTTTGGGGCTGAGGTTTAAACCAAGTTGATTTTTTAGGAATCCGACCAGTGATTCTCCTTTGCCATACCTTTCAATGAATTTACCTGCCAAGGCGTAGAGGATATGCCGTTCTGTCACGCTGCCGCCCTCGGCAAAACTGGAGATAGCCAGGACATCATTGGTAAAATCCAGCTTTACCCCGGATGATTTTAGAATGTCATTGATCCGTTCCACCATTTGGCGGTTACGAATATTCCGTTCTTCGAGATACGGGGCAAAAAAGCGTTTCACCTCGTCTATCTTGGTGTGAGGAATGCCATGCAAGGCCACATAGGCAACGGAAGGTTGATCCGGATTGTTAATCCTTCTCCCCTTTAGGTGGGTGCCCGAAAAATCGGACCGGCATTCCACGCCGATCGTGGTCGCCATCCCGACGATCCTGCCGGCCTCTACAAATTCCAAAGCACCGCTGATTGAGTCGTGATCCATGATTCCGGCCGTAGTCAGGCCGGACTGGTAGGCCATCCAGATGGCTTTGGCCGGAGAGTAAGGCGAGAAGGAATAAATGGTATGAATATGGTTATTTACATCAACTCCTCTTTGGGGTTGACCGATTTCACCGGCCGCAACCATCTCCGCCAGCCGGCGTAAATTCTCCAACCGTTCCGAAGGTTCCGGGTGATTCAAACCCGTGAAGTATATTTGGTATTTATTGAGCATATATACTCCCACTCCCCTGTCAATACCTTCATGGGCCCCTAAACTGTCAACACCTTTTACCGCATCTCCTGACCACCGGTAACATTAATCGCCTGTCCCGTCATATAGCCGGCCTGATCCGAAGCCAAAAATACCATGACATTGGCGACATCATCATAACTGCAACTTCTGCCCAGAGGAACCTGACTTAAATACTTTTGGCGCACTTCTGCCACAGTGATTCCTTGATTATGGGCGTACTGCTCGAACAGACAATTCGGTCCCTCATTCCACAGGGGAGAGTCGAGTAAATTACCGGGACAGATGGCGTTAACCCGGATATTGTACTCCGCCAACTCCAAGGCCAAACTCTGGGTCAATCCGATACCTCCGAATTTGGCCGCGGCATAGGCCGAATTTTTGTAGGATCCTTTCTTCCCGGATTTACTGTTGATTTGAATGATGGTTCCCTTATGATTGGGAATCATCACCCTGGCCGCGGCCTTTGCAGCCAGGAAGTAACCCACCAGATTGATCTCCATCATCTTACGCCACTGTTCAACCGGAAACTCCAAAACCGGTTTGGCAATCAGTATGGCTGCATTGGAGACCAGCAGGTCCAGCCGGCCAAACTCCCGGACAGCCGTATCAACCATGGATTCCACTTGTTGTTCGTCACAAACGTCCACCTTAACGGCTATCCCACGGTGAAGATTACTTGCCACTTTTTGAGCGGCTTCAAAGTTAATATCCGCCGCCACCACCCGGCAACCTTCCTCCGCAAGCCGCTCCGCCAAGGCTTTTCCCAAACCCTGGGCCGCCCCGGTGACAATTGCAACTTGTCCCTCCAAACGGGTTGGATTATTCATCCCCATTTTGCAAGCCTCCTCTTAAGGTCAATGGAAAGATTAAAAAAATAATGTTCAAAAGTAACATATTCGTGTTATAATCACATTATACATAATATGTGGTTTTGTGTCTATATTGTTCCGATTATGTTTGTACCGGTTGATGAATCTGCCATTTATCTACGATTCAATTTCATTTGAGCCGTGAGCCATTCGACTTTTTGGGGAATTGTGAGATGATTCGTTTATGATGTTTAACAGTGACAAACGATGAAAATATCTCACAATCATTCGGTTCTAGGGGGAATTGAAATGAGAAGCAAAGCCCTTCGAATGTATGGAAAATCGGATTTGCGGCTGGAGGAATTTGAACTTCCCCGGCTGCGGGATGACCAGATTTTGGCCCATATCTTCTCCGACAGCATCTGTATGTCGACCTATAAAGCGGCGATTCAAGGCAGCGATCACAAAAGAGTGCCGAAAAATATCGCCGGTCATCCGGTAATTATCGGACATGAGTTCTGTGGAGAATTGGTTGAGGTTGGCGATAAATGGAGAGATCAATTTCAACCCGGTCAAAAATTTACGGTTCAGCCCGCGCTCAATCAGCAGGACGACCCTTACGCGGCTCCCGGATATTCCTTTGAATATATTGGCGGCGCAGCCACCTATGTTGTTATTCCCAATCAAGTCATGGAACTCGGATGCTTACTCCGGTATGACGGTGATGCTTATTTTTACGGCTCCTTGGCCGAACCGATTTCGTGCATTATCGGCGCTTTCCATGCGAATTTCCACACCACTCCCGGAAGTTACATCCATCAAATGGAAATTGCGCCGGGCGGCAACATGGCGATTCTGGCCGGAGTGGGTCCGATGGGATTGGGGGCGATCGATTATGCCATCCATGGCCCGCTGAAACCCAGATTACTGGTGGTTACCGATCTCGACCAGGCCCGCCTGGACCGTGCCGGTTCAATCCATACATTACAGGAAGCCGCTAAAAACGGAGTCACGTTAAAATACATCAACACGGGAACCTTAGCAAACCCAGCCGCCGACCTGCTCCAGATTACCGGAAATAAAGGTTTTGATGATGTCTTTGTTTTTGCCCCCGTAAAGACAGTAGTGGAAATGGGGGATCGGATTTTGGGGAAGGATGGTTGTCTCAATTTCTTTGCCGGTCCGACCGACCCCAACTTTTCCGCAACGATTAACTTCTATAACACGCATTACGCCTCAACCCATGTAGCCGGTACCAGTGGCGGTAATACCGATGATATGGTCGAATCCCTCCATATGATGGAGAAAAATTTAATCAATCCCGCGGGGATGATCACCCATATCGGCGGTTTAAACTGTGCGGCCCGGACTACGCTGAACCTGCCAAAAATACCGGGCGGCAAAAAGTTAATCTACACCAACATCAAACTGGAATTGACGGCCATTGATGATTTTCAAACAGCCGGGGAGACTCAACCTCTATTTGCGGAATTGGCCGGGATTGTTGCCAAAAGTAACGGTTTATGGTCAACGGAGGCCGAGAAATATCTGCTTGGCCATGCCGAAACGATTTGATGCCCGACAAGGCACTCCTTATACTCTTTGTTAGTTTCAAACATGGCACGCTCACACCGGAGATACCCTTAGACAAAAAAGAATCATGATGATATGGGTCTCGCACTGGAACGCCAATTTTGATATCAGGAGGTCACCCATGGCTACACCAATAATTATGCCGCGCCAGGGCCAATCCGTTGAAAGCTGCATCATCGCCAAATGGTATAAAAAAAAGGGCGATCCGGTCAAGGCCGGTGATATTCTTTTTTCCTATGAGACTGACAAGGCGGCTTTTGACGAGGAGGCAAAACTCGACGGCGTTGTACTGGAGATATTTTGCGGCGAGGGCGATGATGTACCGGTCTTAACCAATGTTTGCGTCATCGGCAATCCC
>DASVMB010000172.1:0-2062 GCA_036384575.1 Bacillota bacterium | reverse complement strand
TCCGATGATTTCTTTCGGACCATGGAGATCCAAAGCTCTGCCGCTGCGGTGGAAAACCTGCTTTTAGCGGCTACATCCCTTGGCCTGGCAACTGTCTGGCTGGGAATCCTCTTCCTCATTAAAGACGATGTTTTAAAATTCTTGAATGAACCGGCTGGGGAATTTATGGCAGTGATTCCTGTCGGTTATCCGTCAAGATCCACTCAAGGGCCTCAGAAACGGCCACTGGATCTAATCGTCAAACGGCTTGACTGAGAAACCGGACCACTAGAAACTGTGCGAACTTCTGGTATTGTTGAAGGATTCGCCGTTTCACGGATAGAATACTTCATATGATAGCAAGAATAGGCGCGCGCAAATCAGGTGGATGATATTGCCGGGCTTCCGGGGCAGGTTTGGGTTTGCGCGATAGGCGGAGGGAACGTTATTTGGACTATCTGACTTTTAAGAAGCTCGCCGGTGAACTGACCGGGATCGATTTGGCAGATTATAAAAGCACCCAGATGGATCGAAGGATCAACTCCCTAAAACAAAGTTGGAATCTTGAAACCTATGACGATTTTCTGACTTTGTTAAAGACTGATTCGCAACGGTATAAGGAGTTCGTTAAAAAGCTGACCATTAATGTTTCGGAGTTCTTTCGGAATCCCGAGCGTTTTATCGAACTCTGGCAGCAGATCCTCCCGGAGTTACTTGCCAAGCGTCCGGTGGTCCGGGTTTGGAGCGCCGGATGTTCCAACGGATCCGAGCCTTATTCCATCGCAATTATCGCTCATGAGCTTCACGCCGCGGAGCGGGTTCAGATTTTGGCCACCGATGTCGATCAGCAGATCCTGGAAAAAGCACGTCAGGCTGTTTATATGCCCAATGAGGTCCGTAGCCTGCCCCCGGAGTTGCTTGCCAAATATTTCACCCGCCAGGATGAACTCTATTGCCTGAATGAAGAGATTAAGCATGGGATCCGTTTGGGATTTCACAACCTGCTCTTAGATCCCTTCGAGACCAACCTAGATCTGATTATCTGCCGCAATGTAGTGATTTATTTCACCGAGGCGGCGAAGAATACTCTTTATCGGAAGTTTTTGGATGCCCTTCGCCCGGGCGGATACATTCTGGTCGGGGGAACCGAACCCTTACTTCAGTACCGGCAGATGGGATTCGAAAATCCGCTTACTTCGTTTTATAAAAAGCCGGAGTAAGGAGGCGTTTCATGTGATTGCCGGCAACGGAATCGACATTATCGAGATCGACCGAATTGCTGCGGCCTCCCGGAACAGCCGGTTCAATAACCGGGTTTTTACCCCGGGTGAATTACAGGAGAGTAAAGAACTCCCCCAACATCTGGCGGGGTGTTTCGCAGCCAAGGAAGCCTTGTTAAAATCTCTCGGTACCGGGTTGGCCGGTTTTTCCTGGCTGGAGATGGAGGTACATCATGATGAACGGGGAGCCCCCTACTTCCAGGTAAGCGGCAAGATCCGATCCTATCTGGAGAAAACCGGGATAACACGGATCCATCTCAGTATATCCCATTCGCAATTGTATGCCATTGCCCAGGTCATTTTGGAAACCGAGGATAGACATGAAGGTTGCACTAGCGGAACAGATGCGGGTCATTGACCAGCGGACCCAGGACGAATACGGTATCCCGGGAGTAGTGCTCATGGAACGGGCCGCCCTGGCCTTGGTCGATGAGGCCCGGGATCTCCTGGGCGAACTCGCCGGAAAACGGATCTATCTTTATTGCGGTAAAGGCAATAATGGCGGTGACGGCCTTGCCGCCGCCCGGTTATTCCTGGAAACCGGCGCGATTGTCACGGGAGTGCTTCTCTTCCCGCAGGGTCAATATCGCGGTTTGGCCGCCGAGAACCTGAAACGTGCCTCCACATATGGGGTAAGTCTTAGAGATTGGGAAACAGTCAGCGATCAAGAACTGGAATACTGTGACCTGATCATCGATGCCATACTAGGAACGGGTACGGTAGGAGCGGCAACCGGAGTTGCCGCCGCGGCTATTGAACGAATCAATCGCTCCGGCCGGCCGGTACTTGCTGTGGATTTACCT
>DASVMB010000171.1:0-6677 GCA_036384575.1 Bacillota bacterium | reverse complement strand
TCTTATGATATTGTAAAGACTTGGTTATTTACAGTATGGAATGAACCTGGAATATCAAATACGATATTTGGGCTGAAAAGTGATGAGGCATATTTAAATTTATATAAATCCACATATGATGCAGTTAAATCTATCAGTAGCGAATTTACCTTCGGTGGTCCTGCCGAGTTCGCGGCTTATGGAAAAGACGATAATTGGCTGCTGAATTTTCTTATGTATGCCAAAAATGCCGGTTGTCGTCCTGATTTTGTAACTGCCCACTATTATGATATTGACTTATCCGATGAATTTTTCAGAAAAAGAAAATTTCAAAATTCGTTATGGTTGAGCCCGGATCCCGATTCATTTGGAAAGCATTTAGATATGCTTAACCATGAGTTAAAAGAAATTGGTTATGGCGATACGCCGTTATATATAACAGAATGGAACTCAACCACTTCTCATAAAGATTTATTATCCGACACTTGCTTTAAATCCGCCTATATAATAAAAAACGCCATCCAGATATCCTCAAGAATAAACGGACTTTGCTACTGGTTGCTTACCGATTTACATGAAGAACATCAGCTTAGTCCGCAGATTTTTCACGGTGGACTTGGTTTATTTACCGTCAATGGTATTCGAAAGCCAAGTTATTATGCACTGCTCTTTATGAGTCGCCTCGGAAAAAATGTTATTTACTGCAACGACGGAGTTATTGTTACTGAAAATGGTAGCGATACTATTGTACTTCTTTACAATTATCATCATTATAGTCTTACCTATGCTCGAGACATCGGTATTAATGTTTCTTATACAGATCGATATTCTGCGTTCCCTGATAAAGGCAAAAAAAATATTGATCTTGAATTTTCACATCTAAACGGTAAATTTGTAATTACAGAGCAATATGTAAATCGAAATCACGGCAGTGCATTTGACAATTTTGCCAAAATGGGTGCAATTGAACCTATGACCATCAATGATAGAGATTTTTTATTTAATACGAGTGTTCCTCAAATAAAAAAAAGCCACTGTACTGGCTCTCCGCTCAAAATCAGTGTTTCTTTAGATGCGTTTGAGATACGGTTGATCAACATCCAACCGATTATTGAGTAAATTCCAATTATCTGTAATAACTTTCAGGCCATTGGTAAGCACTTTTTCCCTTTTCTCTTTGCTATTTTCTCTTACCCTGTCACACTTTTATCGTTTCAATTCCCTGCCCCACCACAGCCGCCCAATATCCGTCGCGCATCCATGCGCGCAACAGCCCGTCCATCAACCGCGACCCGAAGCGATATCGGACTTGATATGCGGCGTATAACCCAGGGTTGGCCAAGGAAGGCCAACCCGTCTCTTACTTGACACTGCTAAAATTCATGTTGTACCCAAACATTAGAATTTATTCTTTGTATACTCTGCAAGATTTTCTCCAAGTTCAATCGCCAAATACGAACAGCCCGTTTTCAATATCGGAATTTTATTTACATTATTATATCAAAATGTAAAATTCAACGGCAATTGCTTCCGATCAATCACCTTATTTAATGCTTCAAGTAATTCATCAAACTTATAAGGCTTGGTGACCACTCCGCTAAAACCATACTTTGCATATTCGGACATCACCGGGTCGCTGGCATAACCGCTGGAGATGACGGCTTTAATCTCCGGATCAATCTGCCGCAAGATGGCCATGGTTTCGATACCGCCCAAACCGCCGGGGATAGTCAAATCCATAATCACTACATCATATGGCTCACCGGTTTCCTTAGCCTCTTTATAAAGTTCAACCGCTTCCTGCCCATCTTTAGCTAACGAAACCAGATAGCCAAAACTGGCTAACATTTCCCCGCCGACATTACGGATGGCCTCTTCGTCATCCATCAGCAATATTTTTGCTTCCCCGCTAGCAGCAATTTCATTTTTAACTTCACTCATGGTCTCTCCGTTTTTGGATACCGGCAATAAGATATAAAAGATAGTGCTGATTCCCGGCGTGGATTCCACTTCCAAATAACCGTCATGCTTTTTGATTATAGAATAGGAGGTCGAGAGTCCGAGGCCGTTGCCGGTTTTTTTGGTGGTAAAAAACGGGTCAAAGATTTTATCGATGATTTCCGCAGGAATACCGATGCCGTGGTCTTTGACGCTCAATTTAACATACTGGCCGGGAATATATTTGCCGGTGGTCTCAATAACCACATTTTCGCCTTGAATTTCAAGGATGCCCCCGCTGGGCATCGCCTGTTCAGCGTTGATGGTTAAATTGTTAAACACTTGCGAAATTTGTCCTTGATCGATATCCACCATCCAGAGAGTCTCCGGGAGATGAAACTCGGGCTTTATTTTGGAACCGCTCAAAGCGAACTGGACCGTACCCTTGACCAGATTGGCAATTGGAATGGTCTTTTTAACAGGGTCGCCACCTTTGGCGAAAGTCAGCAGTTGTTTGGTGAGATCGCTGGCCTTACGTGTGATTTCAATAGTACTCTCCATATGTTTCAATATATCTTGATGTTTCTGCAACTTAAGGTTTGCCAGTTGCAGATTGGCTAAAATTCCGGCCAAGATATTGTTAAAATCATGGGCGACTCCTCCGGCGAGAATTCCTAAAGATTCAAGTTTAGCGGCTTTCAACATTTCCTGCTCGGTTTTTTGTTTTTCGGTGATATCGGAAAAAACAATCACGATACCGATATTATGACCATCAGATGACTTAATGGGTGCGCTGTTAAGGGATATCGGAATTTCCTTTAAATCCCGGGTTATTAAAATAAGGTGTTTAAATCCCACTTGCGTGGAAATTTTATCTATTGGTTCACTCGTATTATCATCCAATATATACAAAATTTTATTGGCCGCTTCGCCAATCGCCTTTTCCTGCGAATACCCGATTAGACCGGCAGCTGCTTTATTGATAAAAATGATTTGTTCATGTTGATTAATAACAACTACTCCTTCGCCAAGAGAGTTCACAGTAACCTTCAATAATTCCCTTTCGGAAGCCAAAGCATCTTCTTCAACCCGTTTGCGGCCGGTAATGTCACTGGCTGCGCCAAACCATTCAATAATTTCGCCATTCTCATCCAACAGCGGAACCGCGCGTAATAAAGTCCATGCCAGGCTGCCGTCTGCTCGCCGGACTCGACATTCTAATTCAAAGATGTTCTTCGTCCGGATGACTTCATTAATGACCGCGATCACCTGGGGTTGATCTTCCGGAGCAATATATTCCTGGAGCCAGGTATTGCTTGACTTTTTCATATCGGCGAGGAAGCCTTTGCCATGAAGCTGCCACATCTCGCTCCAATCCGGATTCATAAGATATATCACTTCCGAACTGGCGGTTACAAAGGCACGGAAACGATCCTCGCTTAAGCTCAGCGCCTCCTCAGCCAGCTTGCGCTCGGTGATGTCGAGGCTGCTGCCCGCGATGCCCAAAAATTCTCCGACGGGCGAGAAGCGCGGCAGCCCGTTAGATTCAACCCAACGCCATACCCCATCATGCCGCCGGACGCGAGCCTCGGCGTAAAAAGTCCGGTGTTCGCGCAGACAGGACATATGCTCCCGGACATAGGCAGCCTTGTCGGCGGGATGCACCAGGGACTGCCAGCCTCGGGATTGGACTTCCTCTAACGTGACACCAAAAAACTCCACGTAGCTTCGATTGACGAACTCCATCCGGCCTGCCGCATCAGTGACCCAGATTTGCTGCGGAATGCCGTCCGCCATGATCCTGAATCGCTCTTCGCTTTCTTCCAGCGCTATTTGGATCTTCCTGTGTTCGGTAATATCGATATCCATCTCCAGAATCAGCGGCGAACCATCCACATCGGTGAATGGGAAGTCATGGGCATCGATGATGGTCTCGCCATCGGGAGAAGTAACCTCCCAGTGATGCGGTTGGCCGGTTCTAAGCGGCACCAGCGATTCGCAAGACACGCAGGGCTTAGTATACCCGCAGCAATATTCATAACAACGCCGGCCGTTGGCTTCACCGAATTTCTCCCGAAAGGATCGGTTGGCAAAAGGAGTGTGATAGTCCGGGGTGATTAGGCAGATCATCATCGGCAAGGTTTCCAGGATGTCGAACAAGCGCCGGCGTTCATTCAAGACTTCCTGAGGCTGTTTCATCAACTTCTCATTCGCTTTTGCGGCCTCTTCCTCGGCCCGCTTACGCTCGCTGATATCGCGGAAATAAACAGCAATACCGCCGTCCGATGTGGGATAGGCGGTAGCATCCACCCAAATCTGCAAATTAGGAGGGAACATCTCCCAATGGACGGGAACACGCTTGATCATAGCCTGGTGGTGCATTTGCCAGCCGACTGTCTGCTCAGATTCCGGGAACATGTCCCAAAGTACAGCCCCTATCAACTCTTCCCGGCGGCGGTGCCACAATTCCTCCGCCCTATAGTTAATGTAAGTCAAGCGCCAATCGGCGTCAACGGTATAAAAGGCGTCGATGATGCTCTTCAGAATTTCCTCGCTGCTTTGCCCTAATTGGGGTACTCCCGAAATTTCATGATGCAGTTTGACGGCTTTCCTTTTCATGCCGGTTCCTTGCTTTCTTCGCTTCAATTCTGCTTGTCCCCGGGGAAAAGATTGATAAATTCGCGAATAGAAATTGATAATACAATAAACCATAAACTTTTTCCTGATAATCTGTCTTATGTTGTTAGACTTTCGACAAATATCTGGAGAAACATCCAAGAATATATTTGGTGTTAAAGATTTTCGTCTTCAACTGATTTGCCCGGTTGGTAAAAACGTATTGCCCCTTGCCTATATATGGGATTCATTCCATTTTTTACTTTTAAAAAATCGTTCTATTTTATGATAAAAAGCAGTCCATCAACCTACCATAAAGATAAAGAAATTTTTCACTTATTCATCAAATGGAGTTTCAATTTGGATCTTATTCAATCATCCCCTAAAGATTTTATCCTTTATATCCGGAAAGAGCTTAACGAATCCGCCGATCTGCGCTTTGAATCAGCCGCCGCAGGAGAGGTAACCGTTATTTATCTCTCCTCCATTGTCAATCAAAGGGAGATCGAGGAGCATTTTTTAAAACCGCTGGAACAAGTGCGAATAGATAACGCCCCTAAGAAGCCTCAAAGGAATTGGGAAACATTCATCGCTGCCATTCCGGCCAAGGACCGGCTCAAACGGGAAGACGCTCAAGCGGTACTGGCGGATATTTTAAGGGGGAAAACCGCTGTTCATTTGGCTGGGAGCAATCTGGTCTACACTTTTGATACCCGGAAGGTTGTTAAACGGCAAATCAATGTACCCATGTTTGAACGGACCCTGCGCGGCCCCCAACTTGCTTTCAACGAAAGTCTGGCTGACAATCTCGCCCTGATCCGGCAAGGAATTAAAAGCAAAGAACTTGTCATTGAAAAGTTAACCCTAGGAACGATCACCCAAACCGAGATTGCCATTTGCTATCTTGGCAATTTGGCTAGCCCAGCCCTAACCCGGGAAGTCCGGCAGCGTTTAGAATCCTTTGAAATCGACGGAATACCCGATAGCGGTTACCTGGAACAATTAATCACCGATAATCCCTGGTCGCTCCTGCCGTTAACTCAAAGCACCGAAAGGCCGGACAGATTAACGGCAGGTCTCTTAAATGGAAAAGCCGCCATTTTAACAGATAACTCCCCCCAGGTTATTTTGATACCGACGACCGCGAATGACCTCTACCAAAGTCCCGAGGATTACTACTTCGGATTTTGGTTAGGCTCATTTTTACGCTTCTTCCGGATTGTAGGCAACAACATCGCGGTAGCTTTACCCGGTCTATATATTGCTTTACTCGGAGTCAATCCCGAATTACTACCGATCCGTTTCGCCCTAACAGTCTCCGGCAGCCGGATGGGAGTGGCGGTGCCTTTAATCATCGAATTATTAATCATGGAAGTTTTGCTGGAAATTTTCCAGGAAGCCAGTCTCCGTTTGCCAATGCCGGTCAGCCAGGTTTTGGGGATTGCCGCCGGAATTGTGCTGGCCACCGCTTCAGTGGCCGCCGGGATTGTTTCCAACGCCACCATGGTCATCGTGGTGATTACGGCCATTGCTTCTTTTTCAGGGCCGGATTATAGTATCGGCCTCTCCTGGCGGATTTTAAAATTCATCCTGGTCTTGGCCGCCGCTTTTTTGGGCTTATTCGGATTAACCATCGCGGGAATCATGATCCTGACTCATGCGGCGATTCAAAATTCCTTCGGCACTCCCTATCTCGCTCCCTGGAGCCCGATTGACTTTCGGGGACTAATCGATACGGTGATCCGCCGTCCGATCTGGTGGTCCAAACGGATGAAACTTTATCAACCTTCGGATCTAACCCGTTTTCGCTGGAAAGGGGGGCGCAAAAAACCAAATGGACAGGAGGACACAAACTAAACCCCTAACCATTCCCCCGGGAATGCTCTGGACACTCCTCGTCGTTACTTTATTAGGACAGGATTTCTTAAATCAGCCGCACTATGCGGCAAAAATATGTGGGGCCAGCGGCTATTGGACGCTCTTGATCGCTTTTGTTTTGATCATTCCGGTAATTTTTTTGATCGCCGCCTTCAAACGGCGCTTTCCCAAACAAAACCTGCTGAATGCCTCCGCTTTGGCATTGGGCAGGCCATTGGCCTTAGTAGCTAATTTATTATACTTAAGTCTTTTCTTGATCTATGCTA
>DASVMB010000170.1:0-10488 GCA_036384575.1 Bacillota bacterium | reverse complement strand
TGCCCGCTCCGCTTCTTCTGACCGTTTTTTGTCTTTTAAAACCTCATGCCCGAAGTTTAAATTTAAACGCAAGAAACGACCTTGTCGGCTGAGATGAAACCGTCTCGACCTCTTGTACCCTGAGGGAACTTACCCATTTTCATTTTGTAAGTTGATATGGATGGATTTCCCGACAAATTATTCTGAAAATTGGCAGGTAATACTGATAAATTGTGGAAGCAATAGGAGGGGATTTCTATAGATCGAAGCACTATTTTTAATTGGACAACCCGTTAGGCCCTATAACGGCTTCCTTACCAAAAAAACTTAAAAACGAGGTGCAAGTATAATGAAAAGAATTGGTGTACTGCTCATAATGCTTAAGCCTGTCAAAGGCAATAACCGCTAGAGGATATCGATGCAAAAATCAATTTACGAAAAATCGGTTGCGTACTTAGAAAGTGATCCCTTAAAACACATCACCACCTTAAAATACTTGTTATTGTATCGCGATCAACTGACAGTTGATTTGACAGAGGACTCTAAAAATTGGGCGTTGCTCGTAACAATCCCGACTCAAATACTTTCGTTTGATACCGCCACCTATCCCTACACGAATTATGCGATTTTTATAAATGGAACAGCGGACGGGCTTAAATATGAGTTGCTCGAAACTTTACCAAACAGCAATTATATCCTGAGACTCAATGAGAGTTTAGATTTGAGTAAGTTAAGAAACCGATTTGATATCTCGAAAGGCAAATCGTATATTTCATATTCCTGTTCAAGTATGGATGATTCTTTTAAAGATGGAATAGTTCCCGGGAATACTGTGATCACTGATGAAGCCATAGATATTATCAAACGAAATGGTTATACGGAATCCGAAATAAGATGGCATTTCAATAACGGAGCTGTTTGGTTTGGCTTGCTGAAGGAGAATCGCATCAGGAGTATCTGTTTTGTGTATCAAAACTATGATGATATATGGGAAATTGCCGGTGTACATACACTTGAAACAGAACGAGGGAAAGGGTATGCCCGGATCGTCGTTGCTTCGGCGCTTGCTTATCTTTTCGAAAAAAAGTTAACTCCGAGGTACATGGCTGAAATACGGAATACGAAATCCATTCAATTAGCCGAAAGTCTACAAATGAAACAATTCCTGCGAATGGATCATTTCTTACTGCGTTCTCTGTAAGTAAACATTCATGCTGATCAGCCAATCTTCTCTGGTTGGGATGGAGTGAGGATAGCAACATTAGTGAAGACCGATATGTCGTAAAACTGCAGGGTTCCCGATAAAAAGGCGCGGAAACTCGGGAAAACGATGTCTAAAATACTAAGAATATTGGAGGTAGAAACATGAAATTGAAAGTACTTGTTGGAAGTGGAAAAAAAATAGGGCTGTTTACATTGCCGTTTTTGGTAATCGGTTTGATTCTCAATATTATGTTTCCCTCTTTATTCAGTGTTGGAGGTCCATCGACGGCTTTGGCGGTGATTTCGATAGTTATTTTAATTCCCGGGGTTATCAATTGGATATGGTCGGTAGCTTTAATCTTAACAAAAGTACCTCAAAAGAAACTGATCACCGATGGACCTTACTCCCTAGTTAAGCACCCGTTATATGCAGGTGTGGCCTTGCTTGTGTTTCCATGGGCAGGTTTTTTATTTAACACATGGCTGGGAGTTTTGATTGGGATTATCGTATATATTGGTTCTAGAATATTTGCGCCTGAAGAAGAAGCAATATTGTCAAAGATTTTCGGTGCCACCTGGGATGAATACTGTAATAAGGTAAAAATACCGTGGTTTTAAATCAGGCTGTAGACAAGAGTTATGTGAAGGAATTAGCTTAACATGGGGATTGGGATTGGAAGAGGGTTTTATCGTAATGATGGAAATTTACTACTTCTCCGGTACGGGAAACTCTCTGGTTGTGGCAAGGGATATCGCTGCAAAGACTAAAGGCAGATTGATCTCCATTCCAACGATCGTGAACAAACAAAGGATCAAAACGGACGCAGACTGTATCGGCCTTGTGTTTCCGTCTTATCTGGCGCAACTGTACGGCATACCCCTTATTGTGGAAAAATTTGTGAAGCAACTGGACGATATCGGTACGAAATACATTTTCGCCATCTGTACCTGCGGCGGTTACCGGAGTGTCAACGCCCTACCGCCCCTAAAAAATCTGGCCAGATTAATCAGATCATTGGGCGGCAAGCTGTCTGCGGAATTTTCGATCCGGCTTCCCATGAATAACCTGGACTATGCTCATATCCCGGTCCCCATTAATAAAGATCAAGAGATCATGTTCAAAAAATGCCAAAAAAAAATTGAAACGATTTGCCAATGCATATCTGAACGGAAGCTCAATAAATATCGAGCACTCCATTCACTCATTAACTTGTTGGTCACTCCGATATGTTTATTGATTCGGGGAACATGCATTGTTTCCCTGAAAAAGTATGCCAAGGAACCGGAGGACACAAAATTAAAATACTACGAATTAATCCCATTGACCGATAGAAGCATCTATGTTGATGACAAATGTATGGGATGTACGACTTGCGCCAAGGTTTGCCCCGTACAAAACATAATAATCGTTGATAAGCGGCCGGTTTGGCAGCACAAGTGTGAGATGTGCTTCGCCTGCGCTGAATGGTGCCCGTTGAAGGCCATTCATCACTGGGGCAGAGCCGAGGGGATATATTACCACCACCCCCGGGTGAAGGTCACGGATATGTTCCGGTAAAGCGGGTTTCGTTAGAAGTTAGAGCTATAGTCACCGCCTATAATTATTGAGAAAAATCATATCGACAAATTAGTGGATACACTTGACGAAATATTATATTGTCGAAATATAAGAACGCCAAGGGTTCGGTTCGATTTCCCATCGAGATCAAAAAAATCGTCAAATTTAGGGTAGAAGAAAACTCCAAAAAGAAGAAGTAAACTGTTTCCCCATCGCCTCTCGGAGCCCGTCAATAAAGTGTTGGGGTTGGCCGGTAAGGCAGGCATATGACTTGCCCGGCCTGAAGATTATTGGGATCAATTCCGGGATTGGCGATGATCAGATCATGAATGGGGACACCTGTAACCTTGGATAAAGTGTAATACGAATCCCCGGGCTCTATGGCATAAGCCACGGAATTAGCCGGACATGCGGGCAGTTGAGGAATACAAACCGCCTGCCCGATTTGGAGATTGGCCGGATCCAAACCGATATTTGCTGTGTAAAGCACATCGAAAGGAACGTTATACTTTTGAGCGATTGAATACAACGAATCCCCGGCTTGAACCAGGTAAATTCTACTCCCGCAAGGACAAGGGTTTGGAGGTTTAGTTGCGGGCATGCAAATACTTTGTCCCACGGATAGATTGTTTGGCTCGATGCCTGGATTGGCAGCCGAAATAGCTTCAACAGTGGTATTATAGCGTTCGGCTAAAATGTAGAAATTATCCCTGGGTAGTATTATATAGGGAAATGTACCGGAAGGACATGGTTGAACCATAGAGATTCACCTCGTTTACGTTTCAAAATCCTAGATATTTTATTGGGAAAAATTCATGGGGTTCCGTGCTAAAGAAACAAGATGAGTTTTCTGAGGTTGCCATCCATTACAGGTACCATAAATAAGGCCGTATTCGTTGAATAAAACGGATTTTTGGCTTCCAGGGTGAAACAACTTAATTAGGGAGTGGCACAATGGAAAAACATCATCAGGAATCCATCGCAAAATTCATTGGTATTTATCAAAACGACCCGACCATCTTGGCAATCTTATTGGGAGGTTCCATTGCCCACGGTTTCGCCAAACCCGACTCCGATATCGATGTAACCATCATCGTGGATGAGGCTGAATATCAAAAGCGGAAGCAAGAAAATAAACTTGCCTTCAGCCTATGGGATATTTGTAATTATCCTGGCGGTTACGTAGATTGCAAGGTTGTCAGTATTGATTTTCTTCGCATGATTATCGATAGAGGCAGTGATCCTGCCCGGTATGCCTATAAAGACAGTAACATCTTATTTTCCAGGATCGATGACCTGCAAAAGATTTTGGAGGATATAGGGCGGTTTCCGATCCGGGTTAAAAATACCCGAAGAATACGATTTGTCTCACAGCTATTAGCATGGAAATGGTATTACAGTGAGGCAATCAAAAAGCAAAATCAGTATTTGATATACCTGTCGCTTCAAAAAATAATCCTATTTGCCTGTCGCATCATATTAAATGAGAATAATCTGTTATATCCTTACCATAAATGGCTGTTGAGTGTGGTAAGAAATGCCCGGAATAAGCCGGAAGGTTTTGATGAGTCTATAGAACAGGTAATGGCGGAACATACCCCGGACTTTGTGAAACAGTTTTGTGATGACGTGTTGCATTTCGTAGGAGTGGATGAAAAATTACTGGATTGGCCCAATCAATTTCTACTAGATAGCGAGTTGAACTGGGTAGAACATGAAGCTCCGGTTGATGATCTATGAGAGGTGCTTAGGCCCATTTCTCCCTCTCACATAAGCGAGTGCTCTTCGAGCGTAATGGGAGAGGGCCACTGACTTGAATCGGCCCGATGGGTGAGGGCGTTATATACCCGGGATTACATTGCCGCCGGACACGGGGATATAAGCTCCGGTAATGAAACTTGCCAGATCTGAGGCTAAGAAGGCTACAACATTGGCGATCTCCTGATCGGTGCCTCGCCGTTTCAATGGGACATTGGCCTCGTATGCAGCTTGATGCTCGGTGCCGCTCAGCCGATCCTTTTCGCTGACAGTCCAGCCCGGCGCCACTTGGTTGACGGTGATCTGATGCTCGCCAATCTCCTTGGCCAGAACGCGGTAGATGGCATCCATTCCTTTTTTTCCAGCGGCGTAGGCCGACTGGTTGGGAAACGTCTGAATGGCGCACTCGGTATTGATGCCGATAAACCTGCCGTTTTTCTTGGGAATCATCAGCGGAATAAACGCTTTGGCCATATAGACGTTTTGCATAACACAGGAACGGAACTGGCTCTCATAATCCTTGATGTCCTGGTCCAATAAGTTCTTCCACTGATATTGAATGACGGCATTGTTGACAATGATATCCGGTGCGCCGAGGGTTCCGACGATCGTATCCCGCATTTTTAAAACGGAATCGAAATCTGTAATATCCGCCTGGACCGCCACAGCCCGCCGGCCCAGAAGGTGGATCTCGTTCAACAACTTTTGAGCATTTGCTTCGTTCTTTAAGTAGTGAATGGCGATATCCGAGCCGCACTGGGCAAGCGTCCGCGCCATCACTCTTCCCAATTCGCCGGTAGACCCGGTGATTACAGCAACCTTACCCGTTAAATCGATATTCATGAGCGCCTCCATCATTGCATGGAATATCCTGCCATAATGATTACTATTATCATAATACGGTTTGCTTTGCTTGTAAACAGAAAGGGTGGATAGGCTGGAATTGGGGCCTATTGACCCTAGGATAGAAAAGCTATTAGAATGGAGGGGATTCATTATGAGTGAAGTTGAAGTTTATTATTTTTCGGGTACTGGGAATTCTTTAGCGGTGGCAAGAGAAATTACGAAAAAGATAAATGGGAAACTAATATCCATTCCTTCTGTGATAGAGCAAGATAGTATCAGAATCGACGCTGATTTGATCGGGATAGTATTCCCGGTATTTTATGCGACAAATGACTGCGGCGTTCCGTTGATCATCAGCAGATTTGTCGGGAAATTGGAAAACCTCGGTTCAAAGTACATATTTGCGGTCTGCACATCCGGATACATGGCGGGAGAAACCATAGAAAATTTGGCCAAAATGGTACGTTCCCGCGGCGGGTTACTGGCGGCAGGATTCGTGATAAATATGAGCAATAAATCACTGCATGATGAATTACAGCAAAAGATGCATAAGTCGTTTGGTAATGTATCTGTTGTAGAACCTGTTAATCGTTTGAAAAACGGGAATATCAATAAAGAAATATATCAAAGGAAGTTCCAAGATAAGCTTGAATTGGTTGCCAAAACGGTGAATGCCCGAAACAAAGCCAAATTAGAAACGCGCGGTATATTGGGCAAAATAGTATTTATGCCGCTTCTTTTACTGATTAAGCCCGTATTCAAACTGCGATATGAAAAACTTTCAAATGCATCCCGGCTGCCCTTTCGTGATCTCATACCCCTGGCGGATAGAAGTTTTCAAATTAATGAGAAATGCGATGGCTGCGGAATCTGTGCCAGAGTTTGTCCTGTCAATAATATTAAAATCGTCGATGGCAGGCCTGAATGGCAGCATCATTGCGAGACCTGTTTTGGATGTTATCAGTGGTGCCCGCGAGAGGCGATCCACGGTGAAATAGTGAAGTACAATGAGAGGTATCACCATCCTGATGTAAAAGTGTCCGATTGGTATGATCAATGATATATACGGGCAGAGTGGATCGGAAAACCAGCTTCGGATCCCTTAATCTCATCGTTAAGTCGGGCACTGAAAATGAGGATGAAAATACCATTAACGGTGCGGTAACAACATTAGGCAGACTAAAAGAAAAAAGAGGCGCGTGACTTCATGACCGAGTCCAAGATTTCTGATTCAATTTCTGCGGCGTTGATTGAACGGCTCCGGGCAATGCCGAAAGCCGAGATTCATGTGCAAATCGAGGGGGCAACCGCTCCCGAAACGTTTTATCAAATTGCACAGCATAACCAGATTGAGTTACCTGCCCAATCGCTTGAAGAATGGGAGACTTTCTTCGAATTTCGCAATTTCCCGCATTTTATTCAAGTGTATACGGCCGCTGTCGGATGTTTACAGACTCCGGAAGATTATGCGCTGATGATTGAAAGCTTTTTTAAACGCCAAGCCGAACAGAACATTCTTTACACCGAGGCGTTTCTCAGTGCTTCGTTTCTTACCCGGAAATTTGAGGATGCGGCCATCCTGGACGCAATTGCCCGGGGAGTCGAAGCAGGAAAAAGGAAGTATGGGGTGCGGGTGAATTTGATTCCTGATATTTCCCGTGAAATCCCCAATTCCCAAGCGCGGGTCCTTGAATTGGTCTTAAAAGGCAAGGAGCGGGGTTTATTTATCGGTTTGGGCCTGGGCGGAATGGAAGCCGAATATCCGCCGGAGCTATTTACCGAAACCTACACCGAGGCGCGGCGGCAGGGATTGAGGGTCGTTGCCCATGCAGGCGAAGCGGCCGGAGCCGGAAGCATATGGGGAGCGATCAACAGCCTATACGCTGAGCGGATTGGCCATGGGATTCGATGCTTGGAGGATCCAAAACTCGTCGAGTATCTGCGGCAACATCAGCTTCCTTTGGAAGTCTCACCGCAAAGCAATTACCGCCTGGGCGTTGTTGCCGCTACCGAACCCCATCCCATTCGACGGATGGTTGATTCCGGATTATATTGTACCGTCAATTCGGATGACCCGGCCATGTTCTCAACGGACCTGGTGAACGAGTACGTGACCCTGGCTTCTCAGGGTTTCTCTTGGGAGGAATTGTGGCAACTGAATCTTAATACTTTGAAAGCGGCATTTTTGAGTCAAACTGAAAAAGCCGGGTATCTTGATCAATGGGATCAGTTTTTACGAGCATAGACGAATACGGGCTTCATGGAAAAAGAAAAGAAAGAGTATTTATTGGCTTTTACCCGGGAGCAAGCGCCGTCGAGGCATTTCAAAATGAGTTATCTCAACATAAACACGCCAAAGGGTCGGTTCAATTTTCCATCTCAGAGCCGTTGCCGATGGAACTCATCCAACGCATCGTAAAATTTAGGGTGGAAGAAAATCGTAGCAAGAAGTAGGCAGGAGGGATTTCAATGATGATCGCCCTTGATAAGGACAGATGTAAAAAATGCGGCGCATGCATCAAAATGATGAAGGGTTATTGTATAACGGAAAGTAACGGCTTTCCAATATTTGATGGTACGGTCTGTAATACTTGTCAAAAGTGCGTCTCGATCTGCCCCTCACGAGCTATCATGGTCAATGGAAACTACCCGGATAAAATCGATCAAACCAAGGAAGTTAATCCGGAACAAATATTCTCTCTATTTGAGAAACGCAGATCGATCAAACATTATCAAGACAAGGCAATCTCAAGAGAAATCATTGAAAAAATCGTATCTGTGGCCAAGTATGCGCCGAACCAAAACAAGAATTTATCGGTTCTGGTGATTGATGATAAACACCTCATTAATGAGATCGATCAAGCTGCAATCGCTTTCGTAAAGACGATGTACCGCATCCTATTCGGATTCAAGCCAATCACCTTTTTGGCCCGTCTATTCTACAAAGATATTGAAGCCCTCAAAAGGAAGATGGAGCATCATTCGTTTCAGCGGGTGCTCAATGAGAACACTCAAGCGATCTTGATTGTCACCGGTAATAAAAAAATCCCGGTAACGGAACGAAGTGCCTATTATATGTTGGGGACCATAATGTATATGGCCGAGGCTTTAGGAATCGGGAATTGCTTGATGGACTCGATATACTTGGCATTACGAACCAATCGGAGATTGCGAAAGAGATTGAAAATCAAAGAGGATGTATTCGGTGTGTTGGTATTGGGGTATTCCAATGAGAACGTTCAAAATATTCCGAGAGGATACGAAGTAAATGTGAGATGGAATGTTTAAATGCAGCGTTTCGATACAAAAAAAAGGATGTTTTGGTGCATTAAGGATTTGGGAGGAAATGATGGAATTGTTTGAGGTTAACACAAAACAGGGGAATACGATTGAGTATTACAAAAAGGAAGCAGATCGAAACAAGATACCGGTTGTCTTGTCCATGGGGAATTGGGAACCTGCCTTGCGCGGTTTCCCATTGCTTAATCAAATAGAGGATCGAACCAGTGTAGTCCTGAGTTATCGGGGAAGGGGGCGGAGCGGTTCTCCGGACCAGGGCTACGATTGGAAGGATCATTCACACGATCTCGAGGCTGTAGTTGAGGATTGCGGATTTGATAAGTGCATATTCATTGCATTTTCCAAAGGGGTCTCTTATACGCTTGGATACTTGGAAAGTAACCCGGAAAAGGCATGTGGGTTACTGCTGATCGATTACCCGGCAATCCATTGCGAGTCGATCAAAGGATACGCCGAATTCTGGTACAATCGGACATACAAGGATTTCCGGTTAAAAGATTATGTAACCCGAAAAGCCCTTGACGGGATTGAAAGGGAATCGACATATCGGGATTTTTATCCGCTGATAGCAAGTATTAAATGTCCGGTGACGCTTTTTGTGGGAAGAGATGATCAGGCACCGATTCGAAGTAATGTGGAAATAGAGGACGTTGAAAAATATCAAAAGGCCAATCCCAATATTCGAATTATTGAATTTACACAAAGCGGACATATGATACTGGATGATGAACCGGATAAGGCGTATCGGGAAGTTAAGAAATTTCTTAGTGGACAACAAAAACCATTTTGCTGAAATCGAGTATTGTATCGGAAGCCGTTTTCAAAGAAAGGGACTGGCGACGGAAGCGACCAAAGCAGTGATTCAATATGGCTTCGAAAAAATAAACCTGCATAAGGTGCAGATCTGCCATAAGTCCATTAACATTCCCTCAAAGCGGGTAATTGAAAAATGTGGATTTACTTATGAGGGGACATTACGGGATTTCTTCTACATGGATGGACAATATGTTGATCGATTGTATTATTCCATGTTGAAGGATGAGTTTTTAAAATCATCGTGCGAATCATGAAGCAACTTGATTGGTTCACTAGACCCCGGTGGTTTTTAGATCTTCAATAAATGCTAATACCGCTTCTTCTTTGGTGGCCCAAGAGGTGACCAGACGAACGGCGGAGTGAGTTGGGTCCATTTTAGCCCAAACAATGAAGGAGTATTTCTTTTGAAGCCCCTCGATCAGCGAATTGGGCAAAATCGGGAAAATTTGATTGGTTGAGGAATGGGTGAGAAACCGGAAGCCTCCCTTTTGAAGCGCATCCCGGAGCAAATCGGCCATGGCGTTGGCATGTTTCGCCAAGTCGAAATAGAGATCGTCCCGAAAGAGCTCCAGAAATTGCATGCCCAACAGCCGGCCTTTGGCCAACATCGCCCCTTTTTGTTTCAAATGGAACCGGAAATCTTCCTGAAGCGAAGGATTGCAGATAACCAGCGCCTCTCCGAGCAAAGCCCCGCTTTTGGTGCCTCCGATATAAAAGGCATCCGTAAGTACACCAAGATCGGATAATTTCAGGTCATTCTCCGGGGAACACAAAGCCGAACCAAGCCGCGCGCCATCGACAAATAAATAGAGGCTGTTTTTTTTGCAGAACCGGGAGAGCGCTTCCAGTTCGCTTTTTCGATATATGGTGCCGATCTCGGTGGGATTGGATATGTAGACCAGCTTCGGCTTGACCATATGCTCGTCGGTATGCGCTTCAAGAACGCTCTGGATGACTTGGGGATTTATCTTGCCGTCGCTCACCGGGATGGAGATGACTTTATGTCCGGTAGCTTCGATGGCGCCTGT
>DASVMB010000169.1:0-2516 GCA_036384575.1 Bacillota bacterium | reverse complement strand
TATGGCTATCACCGAATTCCGATTCATCTCATTTTGACAAACTGGAGATGCTTTGGGACGCTTATTTCGATTCCATCGAACGGATTCTCGGGGCGCCTGCGGGTTCCCTCAAGGTTTTCGGAGCGGAGGCTTTTCAGGATTGGTTTCGAGAAGAACAGTCCGATACAGCTCCGGTCCGATAAGGTTCTATAATAAAACCTCACTGTTAGTCCCATAAAATATATCTTCCCGATTACTGATAAACTCACAAAACGCTTCGATGACTTCCCAATTGTTGTCGACATCAAACTCATAACTATGTCCCCAGATAAAAAAGATCTTAGGTTCTGCGGGTTGCAATTCTACAAACGCTTCGGCTAGTTTCATAAGATTGACATCACGATGGTGACAACTGGCTTTAAATTCCAGGAGATTCGTTTGTACGTCAAAGTTGTGAGTGGTTTCTACTACCCTGCCGTAGCTGATGTTGTTTTCTTTAAGGACTTGAATGACCCGTTGATCGTAAGTACCGAAGGGATATGCCATTCCACGAATCGTACAATCAAACATATTTTGCAGGTTGATTTTGTCCTGTTCAATCTCATTTCTGATTGTATCAATATCCAATTTTTCTAAGTGAGGGTGACTATATCCGTGAACCGCAATTTCATGCCCCTGATATAATTCCTTTAATCCCTTCACATTCATTCGCTTTATGCAAACGCCCTTATTATCCCATTGATTTGCATTGCTTAACATTCCTGAGTTTAAATTGAACGTGGCTTTTAGATTATATTGATTAAAAAGCTTTATCAGACGGCGATCCTGTTCCACTCCATCATCATAGCTGAAGGTCAGCGCTTTTAATTTGTTGTTTAGAAACATCCGTTTTGTCCTCCTTTATTGAAGCTCCTTGCCATTTAAATTACTATTTTTTATTCAATTTTTCAATAACTCTTTCATTACAATCTGATTTGGGTTGTCATTTCTCCTTAACGATTTCCTTAAATAGCGGCATGGCTCTTCTAAAATAATCGCCGGACTCCGGTTTACTCGAATAACCTCCTTTGGGTGCCTGGGTTCTCACGATATGGCCCAAAACTCACGATAGTACATCCCGCTTGATAAAAAAGGTCCGGGATATCAGGTAAAAGACCAGACCGTACCCGATTAATACCAGTGTTGAAAACGCCGGACTCATCCCCGGCCACGGATTGGGATTGTTTTTAAGATACCGGCTGAGGTCCAGGTTGGCAAAGAGAATATACTTTCCCCATGGTTTTCCGGATAACATATTGGCAAACTCCGGTCCGAACAACATGGTAAAAATAGAAATGCCGATGGTGAACGCACTGCTTTTGGAGATGGTCGACAGCATGAAGGCGAATGTTGCATACACCGCCACCTCGGCAAATCTCAGTGTATAAAGCAGCGTTGCTCCGCCGAATGAGTCGAACCAGAGTTTTTTACCCGGAAGAACGGCGCCTAAAAGTTCCGCCCCACTGCCGCTTTTGATTGTAAACAATAACCCGTTTACTGTCAGCGCTGTTCCAAATAAAACCATCATCAGAAACAGACCGAATAATATCAGCGACAGGTATTTGGCAAACAGGATGCGGCCGCGGTTAACCGGGCGGATCAATAATAATTTGATGGTCCCCCAGTGGTATTCAGTGGCGACTATCCCTGCGGCGACAATGACCGTAAACAAATCGACCAGAAACAAGGCCGATATCTGTCCGGCCACCAGGCCCCAAATCCCATCGTTAACTCCGATCCTCCAAGTCGTCGCCGCCGACAGAATGACTGCCAGGATTAAAAAACCAACCATCACCCAGGTGCTTTTTCTGAAGTAAATCTTCATATTCTCACTGCGGATTAGATTAACGAGTTCCTTCATTCCGAGGTCACCTCCATAAAGACATCCTCCAGTCGTCCGGTTTTAGGCATGATCCCGTAGATCTTAACCCCCGCTTGGACTAAACCTGCGTTAATCGCCGCGGTAGTTTCCCGCCCGGCCATAAGCTCAACCGCTCCCTCGTCAATATTAACCCTGGCACCGGGAAACATTTTTAAAATCTCTACCCTGGCCCGCTGCGGTTGGTCTACCTGAAAAACCTGCCATTCGTCCCGGGGAAAATTGCGCACCGCCTTAATATCAAGCAGCTTCCCTTCTTTGATGAATGCCGCCCTGTCGCACATTAACTCCATCTCCGAGAGCAGATGGCTGGAGACAATGGCCGTCACTCCCTCATTTTCCGCCAAGTGCCGTAAATACCGGCGCAGTTCCCTGATCCCTCCCGGATCCAGCCCATTGGTGGGCTCATCCAGAACCAAAACCGACGGGTAGTGAAGCAAAGCCTGAGCGATCCCCAAACGCTGCCGCATTCCCAAGGAGTAAGTACGGACCGGGTCGTCAATTCGCGCCTCCAGCCCAACCATGGCGATAACCTCGCAAAGCCGCTCCCTGCTCGCTTGGGGATGCATATTGGCGTAATGGACCAAATTCCGGTATCCGCTTAAAAAAGGATAGAATT
>DASVMB010000168.1:0-1589 GCA_036384575.1 Bacillota bacterium | reverse complement strand
CCATCGATTGATGAGATCGGATAACAGGCGCCTTCACAATCGAGCTGCCGGGCTCTCTCCACGGCTTTGGGAAGTAACTGATAGCGATACTCCAGTAAGTTTCTGGCCGCGCGAGGGTTGTTAAACATATAAAATTGCAGGCAATAGGCTTCGGTGTCCCAAAATGCCTTGCCGCCATAAGCTTCTCCGGTAAGGCCTTTGGCCCCGATATTTAAAGCCGGATCAACTCCGTGGTAGGTTTGATGAAGCTGAAAGATACAAAAGCGGATTCCCTGTTGATTTTCGTTGTCACCTTCAATGGTGACATCCAGTTGGTTCCAGACATTCTCCCAATACCGGGAATGCTCCGCCAGGGCAGTTTCGAACTGGGTTTTCCGGTGACCATCCGCCAGTTCCATGCCGCGACTCCAAACAGTCTCCGGCTTAAGCCGGGGGTTTTGTTCGGCACCTGAGGTATTGGCGCCGACACCGGCATAATTGACGGCGATTCGGGTCATCAGCGTGGTTTTACCTTGTTTCAGGTGAACTTTGGACTCAAAGCCGATGAATTTTTCGGCTTTGACGACGCAGTTTTCCGTTGAATCGTTACAATCAAGCCGATAACTAGAGAAAAGATAGCGATTGCTCCGGTTGGTTTTGCCGAGGATTGCCAGAATATCTCCATTTTGTTCCATTCGGGGACAGGTCCAATTGCTTGCGGTAAACCAATCGGCGTGGGGAGAGAAATCTAATCCGGTGGTAACTTGGATGGTTCCGGAAAAGTTCAACGGTTCAAACGAAACTTGCTGACAACCCAGATGGGGAGAGACCATACTGACAAAACGGAGGAACGTAATCTTGAGTCTCTTGCCGGTGACAGTTTGCCAGACAAATTCGCGGCTTAGGGTTCCGGTTCTAAGATCGAGTTTGCGGTGGAAATTTGAGTAGGTACTTTGAGAGAGATCTAATGATTCATCATCCAAAAGAATTCGTATATATAACCAATCGACCGAATTGGTCAAATCCCGGGTTATCGTAGGAAATCCTTTATAGAGCGCGGGATGTTTGATCTCTGTTTCTTCATAAAGTCCATTGAAGTAACTTCCGATCAGCGCTTGACCGTTAAAACCTTCTTCGAAGTATCCACGTACGCCCATATATTCATTGCCTAATGAAAAAATGGACTCGGAAACCCTGCTGCGGGATGGATTAAAATCATCTTCAATGATGTACCAAGGATTTGTTTGTAAGTACTGGTCTGCTATTTTTCCCATAGTGTGCTCCTTATTGAACTAAAGGTTAACCGATTAACAATAATTATAACGCCTGTTAAATTTGACTGTCAATCACTTTTTGTGATAAAAAAACTCCATAACACTTGCAAATTCCATGTTTTCGAATGCCGGCGGGCAGTTGGCAGAGTGAAAAAATTGGCAGAAATCGGACATATAGAATACTTCGATTCTTCCGATGACTTTTAGTGGATCTAAATATCATGCCGCGGCCGTATTGGTTTCAAAAGGTCATCTTTATTGATTTTGATAAATGATTTAACCTTCAATCACCCCTCGTAGAAAATGAGAAAAAGATGTTGACTTTAAAATTAGGTT
>DASVMB010000167.1:0-4216 GCA_036384575.1 Bacillota bacterium | reverse complement strand
GGAATCATCGATGGGGAGCTTGATATCCCGTTCCCCGAATCGGACCCGGTTGATTCCGTATCGATTGGCCAGATCCTGTAACTTACAATGACCGCTCTTTTCACAGGTAGTGCAATCCCGGTTGTGATTCGCCAAAAGCAGTTCCAGGACGGTCCGCCGTACCCGCTGCACCCGGGGGCTATTGGTCAAGACCTTCATCCCCGGCGCCGGCGGCGTCGAACAGGAGGCTTGAATGCCGCGGCCTTCGATCTCCACCACACACATCCGGCAAGCGCCGTAGACGCTTAACTCCGAGTTATAGCAAAAGGTTGGAATATCAATCCCGCACTTGCGAATGAGCTCTAGGAGGCTCGTCTCCCCGTTCAACTCCACGGTTTGGCCGTCAATGATCACGCTGTTTTTCAGTTCACTCATTTTGAGTTCCACCTCCGATGGCGATAGCTTTGAATGGGCATGACCCGACGCACGCTCCGCATTTAATGCATTTGGAAGCGTCAATGATATGCGGATTTTTAATCGTCCCGGAGATGGCCTGCACCGGACAGTTTTTGGCGCATTTGCCGCACCCCTTGCAGAGATCGGGGTCGATACAGTAGGCGCTTAATGCCTTGCACACCCCGGCGGGACAACGCTTCTCGATGACGTGGGCCTGGTATTCATCTTTGAAATACTTCAACATCGTCAGCACCGGGTTCGGCGCGGTTTTACCCAATCCGCAGAGAGACCCGTCCTTGATGGCTCCGGCCAAATCCTCCAGGATATCCAGATCCTCGGGACGGCCTTCTCCGTCCACCGCCCGCTGCAATATCTCGAGCAGTCTTTTGGTCCCTTCCCGGCAGGGAACGCATTTGCCGCAGGACTCATTTTGGGTGAAACTCATAAAGAACCGGGCCACCTCGACCATACAGGTATCGTCGCCCATGACGACCAATCCGCCGGAGCCGACCATCGCCCCCACGGAAAGCAGGGAATCGAAGTCCAGTTTGAGATCGAGATGCTCCTCGGTGAGACAACCGCCGGAGGGCCCACCAATCTGGACCGCCTTGAACTTCTTCCCCTGGCGTAATCCGCCGCCGATCTCGAAGAGAATCTCCCGCAGGGTGATCCCCATCGGCACCTCGATCAAACCGGTATTGGCGATCTGTCCGGTCAGGGCGAAGGTTTTGGTACCGGGGCTCTGGGGTGTTCCCTGACTGTTGAACCAGGAAGCGCCGTTTGTGATGATCTTCCCGATATTGGCATATGTCTCGACGTTGTTGATCAGGGTCGGCTTACCCCATAAACCGGATTGGGCCGGAAACGGCGGCTTAGGCCGGGGCATGCCCCGCTTGCCTTCGATGGAAGCCATGAGCGCAGTCTCCTCGCCGCAGACAAAGGCGCCCGCGCCTTCCTTGATATGAATGTCAAAGCCGAAACCGGCGCCGAGAATATTCGGACCCAGCAGGCCGTATTCCCTTGCCTGACGAATGGCGATTTGTAGTCGTTTCACAGCCAAAGGGTATTCGGCCCGAACATAGATATACCCTTCGCTAGCCCCAACCGCATAACCGGCAATGGCCATTCCTTCCACCACTTTATGGGGGTCGCCCTCCATCACGCTCCGGTCCATGAAGGCCCCGGGGTCACCTTCGTCCCCGTTGCAAATGACATATTTTTGGCTGCCGGGAGCTACCCGGGTGGCCTCCCATTTCCTGCCGGTGGGGAACCCCCCGCCGCCCCGGCCCCGTAACCCGGACTGAATGATCTCCTTGCATACGGCCTCGGGCGTCATTTCCAAAAGCACTTTGGCCAGTGCCTGGTAGCCGCCTTCGGCGATAGTCTCCCGGATCTCCTCCGGGTCGATTGCGCCGCAATGCTCCAGAACATTTCTGGTTTGATGCTGGTAAAACGGGATCTGCATCTCTTTAGCGTATAATGCGCCTGTGACGGGATGATGATAAAGCAACCGTTCCACCGGTTCCTTCCCATCCAGTAAGGCGGTTACGATCTCCGCCGCATCCTCACATTTCACCTTGGTGTACAACACGCCCGACGGTTCCAATCTAACCAAAGGGCCCAATTCACAGAAACCGTGGCAACCGCTTTTAACTACCGTGGTGCCCTTTTCCGGAATGTTTTCACCGTTCTCGAGCATCATCTCCACTTGGATCAGCGCGCCCCTTCGCGCAACTTCCGCCTGAATGGCTTCAAAAATCTTTAAGGAACCGTTCGCCACGCAACCGGTGCCGCCGCAAACAAGATTCCGGGCTGGTTCTTTTTGATAGGCACGGGCCCAGGCATCCTTTAACTCATTGAGTTTAGTCCGTGTTTCAATCATTGGGTCTCACCCGCTTCCGTCTCCAGTTGATTTATGATAATCTCCACCGCAGCCGCAGTCATTTGGCCATAAATCCGGTCGTTAATCATCATCACCGGTGCCAGACCGCAGGCGCCCAGACAGGAAACCGTCTCCAGCGTGTACCGGAGATCCGCCGTCGTCTTCTGGTTGTCCTTGAGGGCCAGCCGCTTTTGGATCGTTTCCCGCACCGGATTTGAGCCGCGCACGTGACAGGCGGTTCCATCACAGACTTTGATGACATATTTTCCCTTGGGCTCCAGGGAAAATTGAGCGTAAAAAGTCGCCACTCCAAAAACCGTGGCCGGAGATAAACCCATAACCGTGGCAATGTAAGTCAGGATCTCCTCCGGCAGGTAACGGTACTCCTCTTGTACCTCTTGGAGGATGGGAATAAGCGCTGCTTGTTGTTTGCCATGACGGGCAATGATCTCATTCACCTTTTCAAATTTCCGGCGCGGTCCAATAGCGGCTTCCGGTTTCTTCGGTAATGCTGCTGTTTCCATCTGTTTAACTCCTTTCAATGATTCCATCGGCATCCGGTCTTGGCCTTCCGCCGTTATTGCCAATCCTTCTCCGGGTTAAAAGTAGTGAATTTCCACCTGTTTCCCGGATCGCCTTAAAATCTCGGCCAACTCATTCACGGCTTGGATCTTTAATCCCAAATTAATGGGGAGGTTGGGGTTCTGATGGGCCGGATTGATCGCCCGGCCGACCAAAAAACGTATCCGGTCGCTCTCGAAAAGCGCCTTGGCCAGGGAAGTGGCGCCGTTGTCAGCCCGTGGAATCTCCTCGGGGCTGTGGACGGTTTTCAGATACTCCAGCGTTTTGCTGAGCGTGATGATCCCCTCGGTTACCAGGTCAATCCCGGGAATCCTTCCCCGGGGTGGAATAACGGGATCCATTTGCTCCAGTTCCACCTCGATACGCTGCCCGAGCCCCCGGGCCACGATGGTACTGGTTGTTCCGCCACAAACCACTTTACTACCACGTTCCTCCTGGATCATTCGGACGAGTAAGGGGTCATCGCCACGATTCTCGGGCGGCCCCACCGCCACGGTCAAGGTCTTTAGATTGCGAACCCCGAGCACCAAAACGGTTGCATCATCACCTGGTTTCCCGGCATAAAGCCGTTCACAGGCATTTGATAAACAGCGGGAGAGGCTGACCGCGCTTGGTTCAACCGCCGCCTCGCGCTGCAAGTATTCGGCGACATTCTCCCACTGCCAACCGAGATTCAAGACTCCCCCGATACCGGCATGAACCACTCCATCGGAGACAACAGTCAGTATATCGCCGGGTACCAGCCGGAAGCGGCTTTCTTTCATCTTCTTGCCGTATATCTCGATCTCCTTAGTCCGGGTTCCGAAGATCTGACCTTTATGAAGGTAAATGACACCCGGGTTGTCGAACTCCACGATATACGTCTCACCGTCCCTGTTAACTTGAACGATGGTAAAAGTGGAGTAGGCGATCCGCCGTTTTTGACAGACCGGCAGGGTATTGCTGACCGTTTCCACAATTTCTTCCAGTTGGGCTCCTTTTTCAAACATGGTGGCGATGATCTTGGCAGTCATCTTGGAAAGGATGTTCGCCTTGACCCCGCTGCCCAACCCGTCGGCCAACACTGCCACTACAGCCTCGGGAGTACGGACGATCTCGACATTATCGCCGCATAACTCCTCACCCTCCTTGGAGAGGCCTGTCCATCCGATGTCGATATATATGGGTTCATCCATTTGGCCTCTCCTTCCTCGGTGAATCCGGCTTATCCTGGAGCAAACTCATCAACTTGGTCAAAAGTACTTTGGTTTCGGCGGTGGTCTCCCCGAGCAAACCGGCAATCTCCTGAGCCACCCTCATTTGCTTGTTGATGACCTC
>DASVMB010000166.1:0-3491 GCA_036384575.1 Bacillota bacterium | reverse complement strand
TCTCTTCAAGCTGTCTCTTTAACCTTTCATATTCAGTGGTTTTGCTTCTTTCGGCCTCGATCATCTCTTTGACCTTGACAGCGATCCGGGAAATCTCTTCATCATTAATCGGTTTTAGAATGTAGTCGGCGACACCGGCTTTGATGCTTCTCTGGGCATAGTCAAAATCCTCATATCCGGTGATAATTACGACTTTCGTTTGCGGGTACCGTTCTCCGATACTTTTGCTGAGTTCAATCCCATCCATATGCGGCATGCAAATATCGGTGAACACGATGTCCGGCAATTGTTTCTCCATGATTTCCATTGCTTCCCGGGCTGACGAGGCCTCTCCGACAACTTCCAGCCCAAGATTATTCCAATCAACGCATCTTTTCAGCAAATCCCTGATTAGAGCCTCATCGTCAACAATTAATATCTTGAGTAGCTGACTATTCATCCTTCAGAACTCCTTCATCGGAATGGAAATCGTAATCACGGTACCTTCCCCCGCGGCGCTCTCTATTTTAAAAATATCTTCTCTGCCGTAAAATATTCGTAAACGCTCGATAGTCCCTTGCAACCCAAAACTGGAACGGTCTTTCTCATGAAGCGGATTCATGATCTCGGCAAGTTTCGATTGATCCATGCCCACCCCGTCATCCTCCACGATTAACTCCATATTCTCCTGCTCTCTTCTAACCCTTATCGTAATTACGCCCTTTTCCCCCTTCGGTTTTACCCCATGGTAAAGGGCGTTTTCAACCAAAGGCTGCAACACCAACTTAAGCACCGGTAAATCGGCCAACTCCTCATCAACCTGAAAGATTGCCGAGAAAATATCTCCATAACGAATCTGTTGGATGGTCAAGTAATTTTTGACCGTTTCTATCTCTTCACGGATGGTGATGATCTGATTTCCTTTACTTAGGCTAATCCGGTAATAACTGCCCAGTGATTTCATGACCGTATATACATCATTGCTCCGGCCGGCCAGTGCCAGCGAACTGATGGCATCAAAGGTATTATAAAGAAAATGCGGTTTAATCTGGGCCTGCAGTACTTCCAATTCTGTTTTTCGGATGATCTTTTGTTCCGCTACGGTCCGCTCCAGTAACTCCTGGATTTGCTGAATCATAATGTTGTAACCATCCTTTAACTTTCCAATTTCGTCATTCCCGGTTTGAATATTCACGATTTCAAACTTGCCCTTCTCTACATTTTTCATGGATTTTAATAATTTATTGATCGGGACGGTAATCAACTTGGAGATAAAGACCGAGCCGAGGAAGATCAATAGACTGTTTAAAATGATGATCGCAAAGGCAATCATGCTGAAAATACCTGACTCCCGGGAGAGTTCGTTGAAAGGTATTACACTGATGATTCTCCAGCCGTACCTGTTCATTTTTAGCGCGGACAATAAGTACCACTTTCCGTGAATTTTACGGGTCAATGAATAATAGTTTTTTTGATCGGCCGGAATAATCCGGTCGATATTAACCCCGAATACGTCATTTACTCTGACCATGGGTTGATTCTTTTCATCTTTAACGATAATGCCGGTATAACTTCTGTTTTCAACACCCAGAAAAGATTTCCCCAAGAAACTGCAGGGTGTATTGATAATCAAAACCCCAATCGGTTTTTGGGTATTCAGATCGTTGACAAGTCTGATCAGTGAAATATAAGGTTCACCGGTATTCGATTTATAAAAAACATTTCCGGCATTTAAACGGAGAATGTAACCACCTTTTTTCTTCGAAGCGTCCTCATACCATTCGGCTTCCTTGATATCTCCCAGCCGGAAAGATTTCATCGTCAATTTGTCAGCCCCGTATTTATTCCCAAAGTTGTCAAACAGATATACGGCCGATATTAAGGGGGTCATATCGATTAATCCGATTAAATACCGGTTAATATTGCGTTGGACTTGTAAGTTAGTCCTTTTTTCGGAGTTTCTGAGACATTCCTGTACGGTGGAATCCGACAGCACCCCTTTCGAGTAATTATTGACATTATCGATGACACTGTATATATTGGCGCTGATCGAACCTAAGGTTTGCAATGAAATATCACTTACTTTCCGGGACATGATATTCATGTTAATTCTGTAATATAAAAAACCGCTAATGGCAATCGATAAGGTTAATAACCCCAGGTAGTACAAAGTGACTTTGGTTCCAATCGCCAAATCGTGAAACCCCTGGTGGGGCCGAGAGTCTGTTTTAGGTAGGATTTCTTTTCCCATTTCACTCTCCACTTTGTTTTTATTGATATTCCGTCCAACCAGTGTCATCTGCAATTTATCCGGTAGTATATACCTCTTGGTAACATGTTGGGTAGGTATTTGAATTTGATCCATCATTTACCATTCATATACCACATCATGCCGAATTCACCTGCTACTTTTTTTACGATCTTCATAGAACCTTCACTTCTTTGATATATCATGTACTCATCACAAAGATTTCATCATTACTCAACGAGGTGAAATAGTATGGGTCAGGAACCCGAGGAAAAAGAAGTCCCGTCATGCCGCCAAAGCCATTCCGGAAAAGGCCACACCGCGCATTTGCTGATGATGCTCTTATGCTGCCTGGTACCCCTGGGGCTTGTTTTGCTTGTATCCAAGGTTGGTATTTCCTCCAACCTTAGCTGGCTGATATCACTAATCTGCCCCTTGATGATGGTCGGGATGATGGTGATAATGTGCCTCCCCCATAAGGGAAAAAAATAACCCTTATGGATGCATAAGGGTTATCGCGATAAGAGCTTAACTTACCATCAATCGTCGCGCCAGTTCCTCAATATGCCGCTCATTGGTTCCGCAGCATCCGCCGAGGATTTTGAGGCCATACGCCTGATACAGTTCCATCATGGACTGGGCAAAAGGAATAGCCTCCTCGGTCTGGAGTTCCAGAGCGTTATCCAGTTCCTCCGGGCTTTTGCGGGAAGTGTTTCCCTGGATCCCCCATACCCTCCTGCAAATCAACTCCCGATCCTCATTGAATGCAATAGCCCGTGCCAGTACACTGGGATGTACGCAATTCACCATGAAGCACAAAGGCGCCGGGGAAACTGTCTCGTCGATGGCCCGGATGGCATCACTGATCCGGGTCCCATCCAGTACCGTCCCGTCGGAACGAATTACAAAGCTAATCATATACGGGCAACCGGTTTGGGACATCACCCCGGCGATTCCCAAAGCCTCTTCCAAGGCAGGCAGGGTTTCGGCGATCAAAAAATCGACCCCAGCCTCCACCAAAGCCCTGATCTGATATTGATGAAAGCGATATGCTTCTTCGCGGCTCAGTGATTCACCGGGTTTGTACGCATCACCCCTGCATCCGCCGAGCCCGCCGATGAATATATTTTGTGCGTAATCTTGGTATTGCTGCCGGACGTTATTCAGCCACCGGAAACAATCGCCGTTGACATCGTATTGTTCCATACCCGCCAATTTGATTTGTTCCCGGTTGGCCCGGCGGGTCGGTGTCAAAACCAATAAC
>DASVMB010000165.1:0-5066 GCA_036384575.1 Bacillota bacterium | reverse complement strand
GGAATCATCCTTTCGTTAGGTTTATGAAAAAGTATTAGATTGCATTTAATCTTCTATCATATTTATTCCTATTTTCCACAATCTCTATTATTTACCTTCCAAAACCGAAGAATTTCGAGTTATTGCCTTGGACTAAAATGTAACTGACTGTGAGATGAACCAGCGTGTTTTTATCTTTTTGTTGCATCGAATCCGGGCGGCCTGATGAACCCGCATCAAAAATTAACCTCTTGAATGATCACTGATTCAAGAGGCGGCGGCCCTTTATGGCGTCACATACGTAATCTTTGAGCGTGGCGATTTGTAACTGTCGGAGCGCATGACGCTTCCTTCCTCTACCATTTCGGATACTAAAACTCTGGCTTGTTCTGTGCTAGGCCCCGTTTCTTGTTTTCAATCACTCCGCCATAGTGAGCGACATCGATTACTACAATACCGCTTAAAAAATAATCCCATTCTTTAGCCGCCATGGCGGAACGGATCTTTTGAAAAAGGAGCCATGCCGTGGGGTAAGAGATTTGATCATATTCTTCAAGAGTGAGTGCTGAACAACCGCGTTTATCGTGCCTCTTGCCTCTTGCCTCTTGCCTCTTGCCTCTTGCCTCTTGCCTCTTGCCTCTTGCCTCTTGCCTCTTGCCTCTTGCCTCTTGCCTCTTAGAAATTTTATCCTTTCAAAGCCCCGGCGGTCAAACTCTTCTGCACTTGGCTGCTCATTAAGACATAAGCCACAACTGTGGGCAGTGTGGCGATGACCAAACCCGCTCCGATCGGTCCCCATTCCGTTGTATACTGCCCGGCCAGTGAGATAATACCGACAGTGAGTGTCTTAAATTCCTGTTTGCTGATAAAGGTCACGGCGAACATTAATTCATTCCAGGCCGACAAATATGTAAAAATCGAAACGGTGGCAATCGCCGGCCGAATCAGGGGGATAATAATATGATAAAAGATTTGATAGATATTGCATCCGTCCAAACAGGCGGACTCCTCAAGTTCGCGCGGTATTGTTTGCAAAAAGCCGGTAAAAATAAAGATTGCCATCGGCAATGCAAAGGCGACGTAAGGAATGATCAAGGCCCAATACGAATTTAACAGTTTTAAATCTCTTAAAATAATAAATAGCGGTAACAACGCCGCGTGTATGGGGATCATCAATCCCAATAGAAATATATTGAGGACCGTTTGACTGAGCCCCCATTTCATTCTGGTAATGGCATAGGCAGCCATGGAGCTGAATACACCGGAAACTACAATGGTCACTACAGTTACAATCAGACTGTTTACAAAATACCAGCCAACTTTGCCGCCGACAAACGCCTGACTATAATTCTGCCAGAGCAGCCGGTGCGGCAGTCCAACGATATTTCCCCCCATGATTTCCAAATTATCCTTAAATGAAAAAAGGGCCAGCCATATCAGGGGATATAATTGAATAAACGCAAATAATCCTAACAGGATGATGATAATGGTTTTGCCAGGACTGAAAAAACGCTTTTTAACGGGGAACCGCTGTATCTCAAGTGTTGAACCGTTCAGCTCCGTTTTCATCGGTGTTTCCCTCCTTTTCTTAAGAGATTTCCTCAACCTTAAACGCCTTTTGAATCACCTGGGTTAGAACCAAGCATTCCAAAATGATGACTACCGCCATGGCGCTGCCATAACCGTACATATATTTAAAGAAAATTGTATTGAACATTAATGTACTTGGCACTTCACTTGCGTGAACGGGTCCGCCGCCGGTCAGGATATAGACAAGATCAAAGGATTTTAATGAGCCGATTACCGCAAAGACCACGCATACCTTGATCATTGGCATGATTAACGGAATCGTGACCCTTAAAGCGGTTGCCATTTCGGAGGCGCCATCGATCTTTGCCGCTTCGTACAGCTCATCCGGAACCGATTTTGCGGCCGCGTACATCAGTAAGAGATGATATCCGATATACTGCCAGATACTTGGAATGAACGCGGACATCAAGGCCGTATCTACACTGCCCAACCAGGGATGAGCCCACGACTTCAACCCGATTGAGGTTAAAAAGGTGTTGAGAAGTCCAAATGACGGATGGTAAATCTTCATCCACAATTGTCCGATGACCACGGTGGAGAGAATCACCGGAATAAAATAAACGGTTCGGAGAAAATTCTCTCCCCGAATCCCTCTGGCCAGAATGAGCGCAAAAAAAAGCGCCAGCGGAAGTTGGATAAAGACGGATAGACCCGCTAGTATAAAGGAGTTGACAATCGATCGCAGAAACCCATCGGAAGTGTTGATAAATAAATCCCTGTAGTTTTGCAGCCCAACCATCAAACCTTTACCAAATCCGTCCCATTTTAGCAAACTGTAGTAGCTTGAAAGAAAAATGGGCGCAATGACAATCACGGTAAAGATAAGGAATGCCGGAAAAATGAACACGAAGATCGCTTTTTTATCGGCCAGAACTTTATCCATAATCCGCCCCCCAAATATCCAAGGATTACGATTGAATATCAAATGAATATCAAAATCTTATTAGTAAACCCACCTTGGAAGCGTTCGTTCATATCCAAATTCAAAGTGGTTAAGAAGATGCCTCCTTAACCACTTTGATTATTGACTCCGTGTGGGGTTTATTTTTGATTTAATTTCTGCATTTCTTTGGCAAACTTTTCCGGGGTCGTCATTCCGGCGAAAATTTCCTGAATCAGGTTCAGGTGAACATCCGCCTCGGCGCCGACCAGGAAGGTGTCCCAAGCCAGGACAAAACCCTTGGCATTCTTTGTTAAGTCTACAATTTGAAGCATTAACGGATTAATCTTGGACTTGTCGACATTCACCTTCCAGGACGGCAGATTTCCGCCTGCCAGATAAGCTTCCCTGGACATATTCTCACAGATATACTTGACTGCCAGTGCGGCTTCTTTGGGATATTTGGTATTGGCGCTAACCATAAAGGTATCGATGGAGCCGCCTAAGAATTCATCGCTATTTCCTTTGCCGCCTTCAACCATGGGGAACTTTTTGGCCACAATCTTCCCCTGCACCGGAGAACCATCCTTTTCCAAGGAACCTGCGACCCAACTCCCGTTGTAGTACATCGGCACCTGACCTTGAATCAGAACAGCCTCGGACTCATCCCGGGTTAACCCCAGACACCCTTCGTTAAAAGCATTCGCCTTTACCAGCTCGCTTAGTTTCGCGGCTGATTCAATGAAAGCAGGCTGGTCAAACGAGGCTTTCTTACTTAGAGCATCCATGCATAATTGGGTTCCGCCGGTACGGAGCGCCAGGATATTTTGGAAAAACATGCCCGGCCATCGTTCTTTCTCACCGACGGTAATCGGGGTGATCCCTTTGGCCCGGAAAGCCTTTACCGCTGATATGAGTTCACTAAATGTCTCCGGAATTTTAATATTATTCTTTTCGAACAACTCTTTATTGCAATAGAAGACTCCGGCCCACATATAAATCGGTAATCCGTAAACCTTTTTATTATAAGTGAAATTGGCTAGGGTTCCACCGAGCATCTTGTTCCTGGTGCCGTCTTTGAGATACGGATCAAGCGCCAGGACCTTTCCTCACTCCACAAAGGGTTGGGCAAAGCCGGCGCCCCAGCTAAAGAAGATATCGGGGGCTTCATTCGCGGCATTCGCCGTCTTAATCTTGGTTTTATAAGTTTGATTCTCCACCGCGTCAACTTCAATCTTGATGTTCGGGTAGGCTTTTCCAAAATCCCTTAAGACTTTTTCCATCGGGATTTTGTTGGACTCAGTGTCAGCCGCCCATAGATGCCACAGTTTTAAGGTGACGGTTTTCGTCTTGGCCCCCGCAGCCAAACTGAACGTCAAGGCTGCAACTAAAGTGAGAAGAAGTGCCGATTTAAACGCCCTTTTCTGCATTAATCTCCCTCCTTAAATTTTAGGGTTGCTCGCGCGCACGCGCGCAGGCACCTGAGAAAAGGGTAATCGAAAACCCGATTCACCTCAATTCAACCGTTTTACTGAAATGGTAAAAAATTTTACTTTCCGGTTGATTACAGCTGACTTTTTTTAAAGTCATTCACCGAGATCCCGGTATATTTTTTAAAACAGAGGCCAAAGTAGTGCGGATCAGTAATCCCCACCCTTTCGGCGACTTGATAAGCCTTTAAATCGGTCTCTTTAAAAATCTTCCTAGCCTTTTCCATGCGAATCTGCGTGAGATATTCCACGAAAGTCTGGTTCGTTTCCTGTTTAAAAATCCGGCTTAAGTAACTGGGGTTGACGTAGAAAATTTTTGCCACCTTCGTCAGCGACAGTTCGCTGTCATGATAGTTTTTGATTAAATAATCCTGAATTTCCTGGACTAGTTTATTTGCTTTTTTATGATAGATTTGATTGATCAGATTGGATGTTTTCATCGAGATCCCGAAAATATACTCTTTCATCTCCGGCAGCGTGTCAATGACAAAAACATGTTCGTAGGGCTGCCCCTCTTTTCCAAAAATTCCGGCCGTATCGATCCCCAGCACGGTTAGGATATTCAAGATCTTCATGATGACATTCGATCCGGCAACCCGGATTCGGTCGACTGAAATCGTCTGATTGGCCGCAAGTTCTTTAAAAATGAGCTCCAATAATTCGCCGACCTGAGCCCCCATTCCGGCTTTTAAATAGAAACCAAGCATATCGACTTGTTCATTGGAGAGATACGGTTCTTCGGAAACATAAAAATGAAGGTCCTGATAAAAAATGATCTCGTTTTTCCCGATTAAAACCTTGTAATTTAATGCCTCACATGCCTCCCGGTAGGAGGAACGGATGCCGCTTTCTCCCTGATGCCAATTCCCCACACCAATACAGAAAGAATGGCGCAATCGATTGATCAGGCTTGTTTTGAGCCTTTCGGCAAGGGTATTGAGATCAATCTCTTCATTGTTATTGATGATTACCAAACGTTGACTCGTATCCATAAAAACCGTTACATAGTCCACCTCCGCGAGCAGCTGTCGAATAATGTTCAGGGAACCGATCCGGGTCAACAGGCGTTCTTCTTCATTTCGTTCCGTGACTCCGCCAATAATTTCAATAATTATCACTTGGAAAGG
>DASVMB010000164.1:0-5173 GCA_036384575.1 Bacillota bacterium | reverse complement strand
GAAAACTATCATCGTCGACTGGCATGATCTGGGGTTAGCGACTGATATCAAGGCAACGGTCCGGGATCTTTGGGCCTGCAAAGATGTGGGCGTTTTTAACGGGACCTATGCCATGGATGTCATTCCACATCAATGCGAGGTCGTGAAGATTCAGCCGACCTAACCCCCGGCCCCTTTCCTCGGTCAAAGAAGCAAGTATCTGGGACAGGGAAGGGGTGCTTTTGATTGAAAGATTGAGCCAAAATGGGAACAAGCGGTTAGTGGCAGATTTCAAAAGATAAAGAAAAAAAGAATGGGAAAACGATGTAACAAATTACAGCATCATTCATATCAGTATCAAGTTTATCGATTAAGTCACCCCTTCCTTGTCCTAGATGTCGGCTTCACTGAATGAGGGAAGGGGCCGGGGGTTAGGTGAATAGGCCCTATGGCGACTAAGAGATATACCTACTCTTGGCATACATCGCAAGAATTTTTTGGATGAATTGCCAACGCTTTTGAATCGGTGTATATTTATTAAATAATGGTTCGATTGATACTACTTTTTCAGGGGGATCCAGATGCGCAAATGGTGGTCGGGTTTTAACCGGGAGTATAAGCTACTGATCCTGGTCTGGTTGTTTTTTGGCTTGACCAGCGGTTTATATGATGCAACCTTCAATAATTACCTCAATGAAGTTTTTCACTTATCGGCTAAAGTCCGGGGTTACCTGGAGTTCCCCCGTGAATTACCCGGATTTTTGGTGGCGATCATCTCCGGGCTACTGATATTTTTGGCGGACACCCATTTGCTGGGAGCAGCGCTTGGTTTAGTTACCGTGGGGCTTGTCGGGCAGTCATTTGCTATCTGGCATGGGCAGCCCCAGTTTAACTGGATGATCTTTAGTATGCTTATCTGGAGTGTGGGGACCCATCTTTACCTGCCGCTCTCTTCCAGCGTATCGATGAGGTTATCCAATCCGGCGGAAGTTGGCAGGAGTTTGGGCAGATTAAACGGCGTCAATACAGCCGCCTATATCGCCGGGTGTGTTTTGCTTTTACTTGTAACGGCGTTTTTTAAATCCCAATACCGGATCATCTTTTGGATAGCCGCATTCTTCTGTGCTTTGGCCGCGTGTTGTATATTTATGATAAAGGTTAAGCCCCGGGTAGAGAAGAGTGATACCAAATTTCGTTTTGTTTTTCGGAGAGAATATTCTTTGTTCTATTGGTTGAACATATTGTTCGGCGCCCGCAAACAAGTCTTCTTAACCTTTGCACCCTGGGTTTTGATTAAAGTGTATCATCAGAACGAAGGGACATTTGCAATGCTCTTAATCATCGCCTCCCTTGCAGGTATCTTTTTCAAGCCCTGGCTGGGGAAGATGATTGACCGGGTAGGGGAGCGCCGGATTTTGATGGGTGAGGCCGTTAGCCTGGTTTTAGTCTGTTTGGGTTATGGCTTTGCCGGACGCCTCGGGCTGGGAACTAACGCGATCTACTTGGTTTTTACATGTTACATCCTCGATCAACTGCTATTTGCGGTCTCCATGGCCAGGAGCACCTATTTACACAAGAATCTAGTGACCGAGAGCGATTTAACGCCTACATTATCGATGGGGGTTTCCATGGATCACATGGTATCCATGACCATACCGGTATTGGGCGGTTGGCTATGGGAAGCCTATGGATTTGAGGCCATCTTTGTAGTGGCAGCCTTGGTGGCGTGTATTAACTTTTTTGTGGCGAGCCGGATCAAGGAAAAGGTGGGGGGAGATTTAAATGAAGAAATATCCTGTTAAACCTGTGGTATCTGATCATGATATAGAAGCTGTTTCTCATTTACCGGGACGGGTTATTCGGCTTGATTTTAATGGAATCAAAGGTAAGTTCAATCCAATGTTTAAAGAGTGCATTGGCGCCGGTCGGGCCAATGAAGGACTACGGGCGGATTGGCAGCAACAATTGGTCTTTGTAAAGAAAGAATGCGATTTTAAATATATCCGGATGCATGGGCTGTTATCCGATGATATGGGTGTTTACAAGGAAGATAGTCAAGGAAATCCTGAATACAATTTTCAATATATTGATGTTTTATATGATTATATTCTGAGCATTGGAATGAAACCGTTTGTGGAGTTGGGCTTTATGCCGGCAGCGCTTGCCAGTGGCAGCCAAACGATTTTCTGGTGGAAGGGAAATATCACCCCTCCGAAAGACTACAAGAAATGGGAAGCTTTAATCCGCAATCTAGTCCTTCACTTCACCGAACGCTATGGTGAGGATGAAGTGGCAAAATGGTATTTTGAAGTTTGGAATGAACCTAACTTGGATGGTTTCTGGTCGGGGACTCAGGAAGACTATTTCAAATTATATAAATATAGTGTGCAAGCCATCAAAAGTGTAAATCCGGAATACCGGGTTGGCGGACCCGCGACCGCCGGAGCCGCCTGGGTGCCTGAGATGATTAATTTTTGCAGTGAAAATGCGCTGCCGCTTGATTTCATCAGTACCCATGCATATGGTGTAAAACAAGGTTATTTAGACGAATTTGGAACAACCGGTACAATTTTAGATAAAAATATCTGGAGCGTTAGCGGGGATATTCTAAATTCACGCCAACAAATAACGAACTCTCCCATGCCCAATTTGGAACTTCACTACACTGAATGGAGTTCTTCCTATACCCCAGCTGACCCAATTCATGATAGTTATCATCAAGCTGCCTATATACTTGAAAAAATTAAACAAGTCGGTAATGAGGCAAATTCCATGTCATATTGGGTGTTTACCGATATTTTCGAAGAGGCGGGACCGAGATTCACTCCTTTTCATGGCGGTTTTGGCTTACTGAATTATCAAGCCATTAACAAGCCTGCTTTCTATGCCTATTCTTTTTTGAACAAACTGGGTGAAACAGAATTGGAGAATACCGACAGCTCCTCATGGGCATGCAAGGATTCAAACAGTAATCTGCAGATACTATTTTGGGATTTTACCAATACCCATCCGGGAGATTCGGTCAATAATCAAGCGTATTACATCCGTGATTTACCGGCCAATCCAAAAGGAAAGATCAAAGTACAAATATCCGGAATCCCGGAAGGCAATTATCTGTTGGAAATTTACCAAATCGGTTATCAAGTGAATGATCCGTATTCCACTTATCTTGCAATGGGTAAGTCGAAGCAACTTACAAGACAACAGGTTGATACGATCAAGAAACTTAACGACGGTTCTCCGTTTTTAAAAGAAATGATTGAAATAAACGCGCTCGAAGGATTTTCGAAAGAAATTGACATCCGCGAGAATGATGTTTTCCTGTTTAACCTTATTAAAATATAGGTATGTTTCCAGAAACGGTTGATCCCGATAAAAACAAAGGCAAGTGTGCTGCCGGGGAGTCGTGTCCATTGGACACAAGGTGTCCCTGCATTAATGTTACATTCTATCCTTTAGCTTTTGGAAAACCAGTTAACCAATTACCAAGGTCAAGTGCAGCATGGCAATGCTGCCGGGGTGCGGGGTGTCCCCGCATTGTATTACAAATTTCCCCTCCTGAAGTCGCGCTTCACTAAGCGCGCAGGGATAGGGGTGGTTGGCCTCATGAATAAGCTAAAAAGTTATCATCAGATAGAACATGCTCAAAAATTTATTTTATTAATTCTCTAAAATTTATCATTATCCTCCAAAATTTTACATAATCAACGTCACCTCATCCACGGAGCGTTTGGCGATGGTCCCCGGTTCCGCAGCCGGATAGCCGATGGGGATGATGGCCATGGGACGTAAATTTAAATCCAGCCCTAATACTTCCCTGACTTGTTCCTCATCGAAGGAACCCACCCAGCAACTGCCCAGTCCATAACCGGTGGCGGTCAGTAGGATATTCTGGGTTGCCGCAGCGCTGTCCTGGATGCAGTAGAGGTTGGCGCCGCGCTCGCCGTAACGTGCCGAGGAACGCTGGGGATCGGCGCAAACCACGATGCATACCGGGGCGGTGACGATAAAATTTTGGCCCCGGGCCGCTTCGGCAAGGCCCGCCTTAAGGTCGTCCCGTTTGACAACAATAAACTTCCAGGGTTCGAGATTGCCGGCGCTTGGGGCCAGGTGTGCCGATTCGATCAAACGGCCGATGGTGGCGTCGGGGATCGGGGTGGTTTCAAACTGACGGATGCTGCGGCGTTCTTCAATGGCGTCAATGAGATCTTTGGTCATGGCGATGAACTCCTCCTATAAATGTGAGGATAGTTTACCCTGAAGCCAACGGAAAGTTGTATAAATCTAACTTAATAGACTGGGAATTAGTTTTTTGGGGTCAATATAGTCTGTATAGCAATATCTTGGGTCGACGGGGAACGTCGCCCACTTCCCCGCACCCCTTAGGGCCAAGGGGTGTGACCGGACACCCACGCGATATTTACATCGCGAGGATCCCCCCGGCGACCTCACCCCTTTTCTCCCCTCTCCTTAACAAACAAAGGAGAGGGGAAACAAGCTTTGTCAAAGTCGCCTATGCTTCTGAGCCCCCAAGACCCCCTGATATCTCCTCACCTCCCTGTTCGGAGTACGAGTTTTTGATTATAATGCCGGGTACTTCCATGTACCCGTCTTCTGGGTATTGCGATGGGCTCGACGGCGCGGCTTGTAAACAAGCCGAAGAAACATCCGGTTTCAAAGCCGCGCCGCCGCCCTCCCTGGCAGTGGGTGGCTGATGAATTTTTGTTTAATTTCAGATAGCAGGTTAAGCTAAATGAGCTATCATAACCCGACTTTGATCATGGGGCTCTTGACTTCTATAGTGGAATGGTTTACAATAACAACAAATTGATGTGTATGTTTCGTCAACAGCGATGACGGGACGAGTAACGCAGGTACGGAGTTTCGAGAGAGCCCCGGTTGGTGCAAAGGGGCAACGAAGGCCGGCGTGAAGATCCTCCCCGAGCTTCCGGGTCGAATTGTTTCCAGTAAACCCGGACGGCAGCCGCCGTTACCGGTATCGAGCGGGTTCAAATGTTCGTTCTTCATTTGGACCAATCTGGGTGGTACCACGGCTAAATCCGTCCCTTTTTGAGGACGGTTTTTTTATACTTTCAGTTAGGATGAGTGCCTGAAATTGATTCACCCCTTGTCTTCGCATCCTTTGGAGCGTCGAGTCCTCAGAACATGTATCTTCCGTAAACGCCAAGGGTGA
>DASVMB010000163.1:0-2336 GCA_036384575.1 Bacillota bacterium | reverse complement strand
ATGCCCGGTGTTGGCAGATTGAACCCCATGTGTCGTAACTCTTCCGCCAGTTTGAGGAGGGCCAGATCCTTTTGTTTCGCTTCGATCATCAGATCATAGTCCCTTCCCAGTTCGCGGCTGAGGTTTAAAAAGCCGGCGGCCTCGGAAGGAACGATAAAATCGGCATGATTCCTTGGTTCACCGGGACTTTTGGAACTGGAGATGTGGAGTTTGGGCCGGTCGGCCTCCCAGGTCTGGAAGACCCTTGGCAGGAGCTCACCGACTTTTTCACCATGGTTTAGAAGCCTGTGATGATGGAGGTCCAAAACCATTGGTATCCGGTTGGCCTCCGCCAATTGCAAAACTTCGGTTGCAGTAAAACAGCGATCATCATTTTCCAAGGCCAAACGGTTTTTGATGGATGGCGGCAGGGTGGCATAGCGGGCTGTAAAACGTGCAACCGCAGCTTGCCGAGAATCATATTTACCCCCCACATGCATAATCAGCTTGGCGGTTTCATCCAAACCCATCAATAACAGCACGTTTTGGTGATAATTCAGATCCCGTAGTGAGGCGCCCCACACCTCTTCACTTGGACTATTAAGCAGGGTGAAATGATCGGGGTGAAGGCTGACCCGTAGTCCGTGACGGTTTATAAATTCGCCGATGGCGCGGAAATCTTCCTGTAGCGGGGCGGCATAATCCCAGTCCGCGAATTCCGGATGGGTGCAGAGCGGGACGAGCTTAGAAGTGAAACGGTATAATGGAATCCCGTCATATACATTGGCCTTGAGGATTCGCAAAGTATTCACCAGGTTTTCCCGGGCAACCCGCGTTAAACGGTTGAGTTGTACCTGGCGATCATTCAGCTGATGAATGCTCTTAAGCGTAACTGTCCTGGAAGGGGAAGAATCCTCCAGGCGCAAGGCATTGGCTACATATCCCAACCGAACCAGCATAGGGCGATTGATCCTTTCCGGGGGTATTGAATAAGGCAAGAGGCGTGAGGCACGAGGCACGCAAAAGGCGACAAGCATTGCACCTCTTGGCGAACGACAAAGTCCTATATTCCTGATCTAAAGTAACCCGGATTTACCATTCTTATTGAAGGTATATCTTTCAAGGCTCCTTTGGAGGGATTATATGAGCACCAATTCCCGTGGCTTTAACGGCGTTACCCCCGAGGCGGTTCGGTTTTTAGCCGCTCTCCGGGACCATAATAATAAACCTTGGTTTGAAGATCACAAGGAACAGTATCAACAGGATTTACTCCATCCATTCCAGGCTCTCGTCTCCGAACTCGCCGGGGTGATGCTGACCATTGATCCGCAGTTCATTACCGTTCCGTCCGTTAATAAGACAATCTCCCGGATTTACCGGGATACCCGGTTTTCCAAGGATAAATCGCTCTTTCGCAGTTCGATTTGGTTGACTTTCAAGCGTCCCAGCATTGATTGGAAAGAAGCTCCCGCATATTTTTTTGAGATCACTCCCGAGCGGTACCGATATGGAATGGGGTTCTACAACGCGTCCAAGGTTTTCATGGACCGGTTCCGACGGGCGATCCGCGAGGAAACGGCAGAGTTCAGGGGGGTTACCGCCTTTTACCGGGAGAAACAACCCTTCACACTGGAGGGGGAGGTCTACAAAAGGTTGCTCGCCCCTGATCTGCCGGAGGATCTTCAAGAATGGTATCAGCGAAAGAACTTTTATTTAACCGTGAACCGTACCCCCGACTCGTTGCTCTATTCAAAGGCATTAACCGGGGAGCTATTGGAAGGATTCAGTACACTCGCACCTTTTTACCAATTCCTCTGGGAGTTGAAACACCGCTTGGAAGTAGAACGGGGCTGATTCGGGCCTTGAGTTTACCATCAGAATTTAGGAGGCAGCATGAGTCATCAGGCGGTACTTTTTGATCTTGACGGAACCCTCTTAGATACCCTGGCTGATTTGGGCGATTCGATGAATCGTGTTCTGCTGCGCGCCGGCTTCCCCGAACATCCGCTGGAGGCTTACCGGTATTTCGTGGGAGACGGTATGGAAAAGCTGGCCTTCCGGGCATTACCGGCGGATAGCCGCGACTCGGCAAATACGGCCCGGATCACTACAGCCATGAAAGAAGAATACGACCGCCATTGGGCGGATAAGACGCAGCCTTATCCCGGCATACCTGAATTGCTTGCCGAGTTGGATAAGGAGGGGAATCCGCTGGCTGTTTTCTCAAATAAGCCTGATGAGTTCACCCGGAAGATGATTGCGGCTTTCTTCCCCGGGAGAAGGTTCGGCGCAGTTATCGGAGCCCGGCCCGGGGTTCCCAAAAAACCCGATCCCGGGGTTCCGCTGGAGATTGCCGC
>DASVMB010000162.1:0-6393 GCA_036384575.1 Bacillota bacterium | reverse complement strand
AATCTTGCATCCCGTCATAGCTCCGGCAAGAAGCTTTTTGAGTATGCCGCTGTCGTATTGGATAACTGCGTTGAGTATGGGGATGCCATTGCCGGAGTTGATGGTCTTAAGCAAAAGATGGGACCGGCTTCAACTATCGTTGGTGCAGTTATTTTAAATAGCGTTATGATTGAAACCACTAAATTACTCATTTCATGGGGAATGAAAGTTCCTGTTCTTATGAGTTCCAATATTCCCGGAGGCTCGGAATATAACGCCGCATTGATCGAAGAGTACAAAAGCAGGATCCGTTGGTTCTAGGAACGAACCGGTGTTCCGCAGAAAGGAAAACCGTGGGAGAAATGATTGCAGTACTTGGGATAGACGGCGGCGGTACAAAAACCGTTGCATTGCTTGCCGCAAGCGATGGTAAAGTATTGGGATTAGGAATCGGCGGGCCTCTCAATGAGAAGTTCATTGATGAACGCCAGGCCCGCCAGTCTGTTGTAAATTCACTTGAAGCGGCAATGTCCGGAGTAAAATCGCCCATTAAAATTGAGGCTGTTTACGCCAGCGCTCCCGGACTTACGCCTGAAGTTTTATATTCGGCTTTGAAGGAGAAGCAAGTATCCGCCAAAGTTTTTTTAGAGGATGATGTCCTGGCTTCATTTCGAAGCGCACTCCTCACGGATCGCGGAGTGGTGGTTCTCGCCGGAACGGGTTCTTTCGCTGTAGCCCGGAATGGTCATGGAGATCAGGCGATTACCGGAGGATGGGGGCCTTTGTTGGGCGATGAAGGAAGCGGCTACGCTCTGGGATTGGAAGTATTGCGTTCGGTTCTTCGATCCGGCGAAGGCAGGGAACGTCCTACATGCTTGACGGAGTTACTTCGGAATGAATTAAAGTATCGGAATAAAAAAGAACTCATCGATATGGTATATGACGAGAACATGTCACGCCGGAAGATCGCTGCTTTGGCTATGCTGGTGAGTCAAGCGGTCAGGATGGATGACGAGGTGGCCATCGGAATCATGTCCCGTGCCGGAGTGGAGTTGGCTTCCCTTGGAGCCGCAGCAGCCAAAAACCTGGGTTTTGCCCGGGAAGATTTTTTATTTACCTTAACCGGAGGCATGGCGAAGGCGGGTGAGCCTTTGCTCACATCATTCCGAACGGAGATGTGCAGCCTGATGCCGGGTGGGAAGTATGTTCCGCCGAAGGCCGAGCCGGTATTCGGTACCCTTTTGTTGGCTTTTGAAAAAGCAGGCCTAAAAACAAACGATGAATTGATAAGCGATCTTCACACTCAATATACGGAATGGCGGGCACGGACGGCGTTAACGGATGAAGTTTAACGACAAAATCATTTGAAGACGGGTGATATCATGGATTCCGATTTTGGAACCGGCAATAATCTCTTTGAGATTACTTTTTCTTCCACTCATGGCGGTATTACCGGCCTGCTCAATAAAACCACCGGGGATAATTATGTAAAGAAAAAAGCAGCCGGATTGAATATGCCGTTTGCCTTATTTTATTTGGATCATCATTGCAGGAAACGGCGTCTTGTTCCAAGAGTTTTATCAGGCTGCGAATCGACTGAAGACGGGCGGGTCATTTCACTCAAGTTTCAATCCATGGTAAATGAAGAAGGCCAGGAATGGGCGGTTCAAGCCGAAATGACGGTTTTCTGCTTTCCGGATGATGCGGAAAGCATCTGGCGGCTTTCGATAAAGAATCACACCGAAAATTTGAAAATTGTCGAGGTTCTCTTTCCTTATATCAGCGGCATCTGGATAGGAGATACCCACCAGGATGATTTTCTGGTTTATCCGCACCATGCCGGGGAAAAAATTCAAAATCCCGCAGAAAACTATGCTTCCCAGCGTTATCTGCAGTTCGATCGGGCCGGCAGTAAAAGAGAAGGATCGTATTATTCGCGGGAGATTAATTATTGCGGTTTGGCCTCCATGATGTGGATGGATTATTATGATGATTCGGACGGCGGCTTGTATTTGGCCTCCTATGATGATGACTATCTCCTGACCGGAGTCAGGGTGGAAGTCGGCGGCCCTGCTGATCCGTGGGTCGGTTTTTCGTTCCGTAAATATTTGCCGATCGAGCCGGGAACGGCTTGGACTTCAAAACCTTATTCCGTTGGCATTCATAGAGGCGATTGGCACTGGGGTGCCGATCGTTACCGGGCCTGGTTTAATAAAGGGCGGGTCTATCCGGAATTTGCCGAGGATTTACTGACGCAGTCGGTGCTTTGTCCGCGGTATGATTTTCGGCGGAACGAAGGTATTTTTCACAAATTTAAAGAGATCCCCGCTATGTATGATGAGGCAAGGGCCGACGGAATCAATCATTTTTTGATCGCCGGCTGGAATAGGCAAGGATTTGACTCCAATTATCCCGAGTATTTTCCGGATATGGAACTGGGAAGCCCGCTGGATTTGGCCAGAGGCGTAGAGTATATCAACGCTCACGGGGGAATGGTTACTTTTTACGTCAATGTCCGGATCTTTGACATTCATTCCGACTATTTCCCTACCCTGGGAACGGAATGGGCGCTCAAAGACGAACAAGGGAAGTGGATCAAAGAAACATACGGCCCCCCGAGCTTTGCGGTAATGTGTCCCAAGGATAAGGCATGGCAACAACGAGTGGTGGATTATGCAACGGTGTTAGTGAAGTGGTATGGAGCCAAGGGAATCTATCTTGATCAATTGGGCTCTGCTACACCGTATCCCTGCTATGATCAGGCCCATAACCATGAACATCACGGTTTATTTAATCAGGGTTATCTGGAGATGATTCGCGGGATACTTGAGGCCGCCGACCCGGATTCACCCCCTTTTCTTATGATTGAAAACTGCGGTGATATTTATGGAGAGTACATTTTTGCCAATCTCACCTGGAACGGCACATTTTATGACGAATTCTTCAATTTGTATAAATACACGTTCCCCCATTATATCCAGATTAATATGGTAAATCCCCGCCGAATCCCGGAACGGAGACTTCGGCACCAGTGGTTCTACCGTGACGTGGAGCGGGCGATGCTCCTGGGAAGCATTTTATGGGTTGAATTGGGGGAACGTTTTGTAGCCGAGGATGATTGTTTGCGAAGTTATCTCCGGAATGTTATAAAAATGCGTCAGGCATGCGCCTATTACTTCGCTCATTGTACATTCCGCGACGACTTGGAGATCCGATACGATCCGCGGATTCGGATGACCCACTGGTCGGGAGAGGTGGAGGGGAAGCGGATTGACTTGATCATTGCCGGCAGAGGAATGGAGGTAACCGATGCAGGCTCATCCGTTGCGATCCAAGATGAATTAAACGTATTGTTGGAGCTCTCCCCCGAGCGGGTGGAAAGGGTGGAATTTATCACCCCCGGCAGGGAATTTGCCGAGAGTAAATTTATGAAAACCCATGCAGGTATTGAGATTCCTCTTCCCGTAGCCAGCCTCCTCGGAGTTAAAGTAACCAGCCGGTAATCAATTGAACTTCCGGTAATGAATGATCCAAGGCGGGTATGAACCATGGAAAAGATATTAACTGTCCCTGATACCGAAAAAGAATATCGGAAATATCTGGCGACAGGAAACGAGTATCTATCGATTCCGTCAATATTGGGAAACGGCGAGATCGAGACGATGAATGTAATTCTTGATCGAACCCGTAGTTTGATCGATTTCTCCGGGAAGTATCTCGTAAAGCCGCAAATCCGCATTCATAATCGATCATTAACATTGACGGCCAAAAAATCCTGGTATGAAAAAAGCTGGATACCTTCATTTGAATATGAGGGTTCCGGGCTTTGGATAATGGTCCGGATTATATCACCCAAAGGGTTTAAAGGACTTGTGTATGGAATTACCGTCAAAAATATAACCAATGCGGAGCTGGATATCACATGCGGAGTCGAGGGGATCTGGGCTGAAAGTTCGTCTACCGTATTTCATACCCGGGAGATATTTGCGAAAAAGTGTATATCTTGGCATCGATGGACCCATTCTTTGATACTGGAATTAAAAGACAGCCTTACTTTAGTTGCCTTGGGGATCTCCGGAGATAGCGACTATGAACTGGATTATGATCAAAAGGCAATGACTTACGCAGTTACCAATAGAACAAGGCTTAAGAGCAATGAGGAAAAGGTGTTCTATTATTACTACTCGGTCAATATGGAGCCGGATGGAGCCGGCGCCGTGAATATCGATCTGAGAAGGCGCGGCGGTGAGAGTCTTTATGCGGACGAACTTCGATGGCTCGGAGAACATCGGGTTGAGCCGGATGATCCTTCCTTGGAAAACCGGATGACGCTGGAAGAAAAGATGAATCGGAATTTGTTGTTTTCATATTTTTTTGCTACTGGATATGCTCTTGATACTGAAGAACAAGTACTTTTAACATCAAGAAGTCCCAAATATTATGTAAGTGCCGCGTTTTGGGCCAGAGATTCACTTCTCTGGAGTTTTCCCGCCATCTGTATCATCGATCACCAGGAAGCAAAAAAGGTATTGCAAACCTGCTTTACAAGATATCTAAAGAATGCCGGTATCCATAGTCTATACACAAACGGCAGTGTATTATATCCCGGCTTTGAGTTGGATGAACTCGCGGCATATGTGATAGCTCTGGAAGAGTATATCGAATGGACTCATGATAAAAATATTCTTGATGCGGAAGAGATTCAACGCGGTTTACATCACCTCGTAAGCGAGCTTGAGAGGCGACATTCCGGGGAAGACTGTTTATACCGGACCGAGCTAGATCCTTCGGATGATCCAATTTCTTATCCGTATCTGATCTATGATAACGTACTAGTTTGGAAGGCGTTAGTGTTTTTGAGCCAAAACGGATATGTCTCTCCGAAAGCAGCGGACGAGTTAAGGATCGCCATCGAAAAACATGGTATTGCTGAGGGAGTATTTGGACCAATGTATGCCTGGTCTACAGATTGCGGGGGCCATCATGAAATCTACGATAATCCGCCGGGCAGTCTGGTACTCCTTGCCTATTACGGTTTTTGCAGCCGGGATGATGAAGTTTACCGGAACACTTTGAAATGGATTTATTCGGAACACAATAAGCATCGATATCAGTCGCCGCGGTTTGACAGCACGGGGTGTATTCATACCCCGTTTCCCTGGCTTATCAGCATCTGCAATTATTTATTGGTGTTTCATGACGAATCGCGGCTCCGAATGATTGAGGAGCTTGAACTGGATAATGGTTTTGCTTGTGAAAGCTTTGACAGCGAGAGCGGCATTGTAAAGACAGGAGGAGCTTTTGCCACATGTGCCGGTTTTTTAGGGTATACGCTGGCAAGGCTGCTGAAAAACCACGGAATTCATGGATAACTAATCCGATGGGGTCAAAGTGAAAGGGAAGATAAGTGAAACCACATTACCCCTGTTGTCTGCAGGTTATGATGTTTTACTGGAAAAACCCATTGGGGTAAATCGGGAAGAAGTTTTAAAACTATTAGCTGCCGCCCGCAATACAAATCGTACTGTGATGATATGTCATGTATTGCGGCATGCCCCGTTTTATGCCGGAATACGCAAACGAATCTCCGCCGGGGAGATCGGGGAAATCCTAAGCATCAACACGCAAGAAAATGTCAGCTACCATCACATGGCAGTCTCCTATGTCCGTGGAAAGTGGAATAATCCAAGGGTATGCAAATCAACCATGTTAATGGCTAAATCATGTCATGATCTAGACTTAATCACCTGGATGAAAAGTAATATCAGACCTCGGGCTGTCAGCAGCTTGGCAGTCTTATGTATTTTACACCGGACAAGGCCCCTGCCGGTGCGGGGACCAGGTGTTTGATAGATTGTAAAATCGAATCCACCTGTCCCTTTTCGGCATATAAAAACTATATTGAACAGGATTTATGGGGCTCATACGTTTGGGATTCGGTTGAATCCGTGAGTTTGGGACCTTCACTGGAACAAAAAATTCAATCGCTTCAAAAAGATAATCCGTATGGACGATGTGTTTGGCGCTGTGACAACGAAGTCGTCGATCATCAAACAGTAGAGATTGAATTTGAAGATGGCAGTATCGCAACCCATAGTATGAACGGTAATTCTGCAAAGCCCTGTCGCTATATCCATATCATTGGCACAACGGGTGAAATCGAAGGAGTTATGGAAGAAGGATATTTTATCATTCGGCGACCGGATGCGCGAAAAGGCCATGAATATTCCGAAGCAAAGGTAAATGTGAATGTCGTCAATGATATGCATGGCGGAGGGGATTTGCATCTTGTGGCGGATTTTGTCAATGTGGTATGCGGTAAGCCTCCCTCCATTTCAACTACCTCTTTGGAAGACTCGATCAATGGACATTTAATTGGATTTGCGGCCAATGAAGCCAATGAAGAAAGAAAAG
>DASVMB010000161.1:0-4319 GCA_036384575.1 Bacillota bacterium | reverse complement strand
AAGGGAGTGTACGGACCCGGTCGTTTCAGCCTTAACGGCGGAGCGGATTTCAGCGATCTCAAACAACTTAAGTTGAATATGACCTTATCCGGAACCAAGATGTTTTACAAGAACCAGTTCTTTGACGGGTACGGGGACCTTAACTTGCAACTTACCGGGACTCCCAGTGATAGCTTGATTTCCGGTGACATCACCATCTATAATTGTAAGGCCGGACTATTGGGGATCAATTCAAGCGCGGCGGCGGAGGTTGGCTGGAATCCCCGGCTTGATTTGGCCATCAAAACCGGTAGTAATGTTCGGGGACGTTTTGTGGGATTGGCTGATGTACGGGTTCGTGGCGCAGTCCGGGTAAAAGGAGTGTTGAATAACCCGTCCCTTGAAGGTCAACTCAGCTCGAACAGTGGTATCTTAACTTTCTATAATCAAACCTTTCGGGTGAATACCGGCAAAGCCATTTTTAAGCAGGAACAGGGTTATATACCGTATATCGAGGTGAGTTCCAGTCTAAAGCGGCCGACGATTGAGTTTTTCTTGGATATTCAAGGCATGCTCGATAACATCAATATTAGTCTAACTTCTCAACCCTATCTGTCACAGGCCGATATTTTTTCGATGCTCAACTGGGAGACGCTCCGTGGTGAAGAACCGCTAGCGCCGAAGGATCTTTTAACGAATAATCTGAGTTCTGTGACGGATACGGTTTTGGGTGATTTTCTTTATCAGGTGCGTCAGACCTTGAACATTGATTATTTGTATCTTGAGCCCGATAAACAGATGAACAACTTCCGGCTCAGCATCGGAAATTATGTCACGGATCAATTATTCATCTCCTATTCCAGTAGGGTTTTTAATCAAAAACCTCTAGACAGCTGGAGCCTTGATTATCATTTCGATCCCCATCTTTCTCTGGGATACTCCTACACATTGGATGAGAACAATCAAGGAGAAGCCTATTGGCAATTGATGTATCAGATCCGATTCTAGCAGAACAGATTGAAATTCTAAAAAAACCCAGGTTTTCCTGAAAGAAATTAACCTGTATGGCAGGATATCAATGAGAAAACGAGAACTTTAGTCCGAAAGTTTACCGAAGTTTCTTCCGGGAAGGTGGAGGGTTGATTCACCAATACCTTGCAGAACTGGCCAAGATTCAACTGCTTATGCCGGCCGAAGAACATTTGCTGTGGAAGCAGTTTAAAAACGAAAACTCGCGTGATGCCAGGTACCGTTTGATCGAATCCTATCAGCCCCTGGTTTATAAGATTGCTTCCCGGCTCACGGATCGTGAAGATTTATTTCTGGATCTTCTCCAGGAGGGCACCATCGGCCTGATCGAAGCAGTGGAGAACTTTAATCCCCAGAGAGCCGTGAAATTTTCTACCTTTGCGCCCCATCGCATCCGGGGCCGGATGATCGATTTTTTGAAGCGGCAGCATCGGGCCCACGATTCGCTTGAAGTCGCGCTTAAAGAGGAAGAACTTGCTTTCTTTTTGGCTCAAGTAGCCGATGAACACGTCGATATCGAGGAAGAGGTCTCCGTGAAACTCCTGGGCGGACAAGTCAAAGAGGCGATTGCCCGGCTCAGTCCCAAGGAGCAAAAGGTGATTCAAGATCTTTACTTGCTTGATAAAGAACCTGTGACCTCCGCCCGGGAGATGAATGTCAGCTTGTCGTACCTTTACAAGTTACAAAAAAAGGCCCTGCAGCGACTCCGGGGTATGTTGTCCAAGCTTCGCGCCGAACTCAAAATCAATGACTAGCAATTCCTTTTCCCGAAAAAATCGTTGCGGATCAGATCATAATGATCTTTTTCAACCCTTGGAAGCTTCGGACTTACCGGAAGGTCTTTTTTTCGGAAATAGGGGGTTATGTAGGTATTAAAACCGGTGTAAACATCAAAAATTGCGAGTAGAGACGGAAAATCGGCGTAAAACCATCGGACATTTACAGTTCCAACTTGCAGATATTATGGATCGTCGAGGGTAATAAAATGCTCGGGAGGATCTTGCCATGAGGAGAACGATTCTGAAATTTCTTCATTGGCGGGGTTACCGCCGTATTGAAAGAAAGGTGTGATCCATATGCCACAACAAGAGGGAGAACCCCGGATGATTGAGACTGACATCGGTAAACGGTGCGATTCCGGTAATTTGCTGCAGCATATCGACGATGCCAAAGTATGGTTGGAAAAGGCAAAAACTGAGTATAAACAGGCGAATCCTTTACAGGGTGAATTGATCCTCAATCTGGCTCAGGCTGAGGTTAAATATGCCTGGGAACTAAGTCGTAAACGATGCGTTGCAAAGGATAAAGGCGACAAAAACGGATCCCGGTTGAAGTTTTATCTACCGTTAGCCGCTTCTTTTGTGTTGATTTCGGGTGTTTTCCTATGGCAGTTCGGCCATAAAGGACCGAATTCCGGTGGGACTTTGACAGCCCGGAATTTAAAGCCGGGGGTCACCGCCGGAACTCCGCTACCGGGAACAGCTTCCCCGGCAGTGACATCTGTGGCGCCTGGAACACCGCCCCCTGTTTTGCCACAGACTCAGTCCGATAAGGTAGCCGTGAACGAGGGGACCGTGAAGGAGCCGGCTGATACAACCGAGCCAGATCGGATATCCCAAACGCTTACGTCCGCCACCGGTTCCAAACCGGTTCGGCAACCGGATACAGTGGTCAAGACCCGGAACCAAATTCCTGATACCGCAAATCAAGTTCAGTCCAACTTGCAACCGGTTACGGAGTTTTCCATTGACGAAGAGGCTTTGACCAAAGAAGCTTCGCGTAGTTTGAGAAGTGGAAAGTAAGGAATTAATAAAAAAGGGTGATGTGGTTGAAACTCAAGAACCGCCTTCATTTCACCGCTGGGATGATACTTCTGGCCGTAATGGGAGTCATAATCTTCTCCCTGCCGGTGCTGGCGGATACAAATCCCAATGTGGTGCTTTTCGAAGTCCAAGGAAATGCGCATATCCCAACAGCCCGAATTTTAGGGGTCATCTCCAATACTAAGATCGGCGAGCCTTTGGATCCCAAGAACGTGCAACTGGATATGCAGGCTATAAGTGGTTTGGGTTATTTCGCCGATGTTCAGGCAAAGACCGAGTCGATCCTGGGTGGAGTGAAACTGATCTTCACAGTGGTTGAAAATCCGGTATTCAAAGAGTTACAGATCTCCGGAACTACTCAAATCAAACCCGAAGAGTTGCTTCCCTACTTTACCCAGAAGCCGGGAGAGATATTTAACACCACCGTTTTCCGGGAGGATCTGGGGAAGGCGCTGAAATTTTGTAGTGATCAAAAGGGATTTTACGTTCAACCCAAAAACGGGAAGCTTGATATAAGTCCGAGCGGAGTGGTCCGCTTAGGGTTGGTCGAATTAAAGTACGGCTCCATTAAAGTTCAGGGTTTGGTCAAAACCAAAGACCTCGTAGTTCTGCGGGAGTTAAGCTTCAAAGAGGGGGATATCATCGACATCAATGCTTTCAAGGATGACTGGGCCCGATTGATGCGGCTCCGTCTGTTTAATAGCATCAACCCGGAGTTCCAGCCGGCGGCCGATCCCGAGAAACTTAATCTCACTTTGAACATTCAAGAAGCTCAGGTCGGAACCATCTCCGGCGGCGTTTCCTATGTTCCCGGCAGTGGGGAGATCGGCGGGATGTTATCCTACTCCGATCCGAATTTGATGGGACGGGGGCAGAATCTATCACTGGATGTCAATCTGGCACCCAGCAGTAATAACGTTACTTTCTCGTTTTATGAGCCGTGGCTCGACGCCAGCCATACCTCCTTCGGGATGTCTTTGGGCAATACCGAGACGACGATGAGTTCCACCATGACCAATTGGTTTCCGGACTCCAAAGATGTTTATACTATGAACTTTCTCCGGACCGGTCTCGGGCTCTGGTTCGATCGACCGATCTCTACAAGCACCACCGGTCGGGTCAGGCTCAATTTCGAGAAGAATGATATCGCCTCCTACCAACCGGCCGGTCTGGGAGCACCCGACAAACCGATGACTTTCTGGGATAATTCACTGCAATTGCAGTTATTCCAGAATAAACTCCAGTATCAAGACGCCTTCTTTGTAAAGGGCGGTTATTATCTCTCCGGTAGTTATAATTTCGCCGGGAAGATGTTGGGCGGCGCTTATGACTATCAGAAAGTCAACCTGGAAGGGAAGGCTTTTCATCAGATTACCTCCGATTTAGTGCTCGGTACTCATTTGGAAGGCAATTATTTGACCGGGTCTTATCCGGACTATGATCTGCTTTATCTGGGCGGTATGCGTCAGTTGCGGGGATATAGCGATT
>DASVMB010000160.1:0-1801 GCA_036384575.1 Bacillota bacterium | reverse complement strand
TCTGTTCGAGTAAGGAGAATTTGACCACGCTCCAATATGAAATGATGAAATTATTGTCCTCGGCAATGAATTCGGCTACGGATCGATCCGCAGCGTCGGTATTCGGCGGTAATCAGCTTATTAATACGGTGACGCCGGTTTCGATGCGCGCGGCAATCACGGTGGTTGCTTCAGTGCCTATTTTGTTCGTTTATCCGTTTCTGCAAAAGTATTTTGTTAACGGTGTGACCATCGGCGCAGTAAAGGGCTGAGCATATACAACGTCATAGAAAAGGGGAAAAAATCATGTCCAAAGGAGCTTTTTATACCGGAAAATACCCAAATCTGTTGGCGGAGATCGGTATTTCCCAAGATAAAATAGATGAGAAAATTAAGAATACGTTCAATCAAATGTTCTTTGATCCGGAAGAGCGAATTTATTTTGAATCGGGCAAAGACATGGGCTATATGCTGGATACGGGAAATAACGACGCCCGTACCGAGGGTATGAGTTATGGAATGATGATGGCCGTCCAAATGGATCGCCAAGATATCTTTGACAGGTTATGGTTATTTTCCAAGACCTTTATGTATCAAAGCAGCGGGAAATACCAGGGTTATTTTGCCTGGTCGGTCCGGGTCGACGGGACAAAAAACGCCGAGGGTCCGGCGCCGGACGGTGAAGAATACTTTGCGATGGCGCTCTTTTTTGCCAGCAAAAGATGGGGTGACGGTAAGCAACCTTTTGACTATAGTGTACAGGCCAGGGATATATTACGGCACTGTATTCATCAATCCGAATTTGTCGAAGGCGGAGAGCCGATGTGGGATAGCGGCAATCACTACATAAAATTCGTACCGGAAGCGCCATTTTCGGATCCCTCCTATCATCTGCCACACTTTTATGAACTTTTTGCGCTGAGGGCCGATGAACAGGATAGATCCTTCTGGCAACAAGCTGCGGAGGCAAGCCGACATTACCTGCATATTTCCTGTGACAAGGATACCGGTATGGCACCCGAATATGCCGAATTTGACGGTACTCCAAAAAGATTGTTCCGTGATTGTCAATTCTACTCGGATGCATATCGTGTCGCCATGAATATCGGGTTGGACGCGGCGTGGTTCAATAAGGATGAAGCACTCGGGGAGATCGTAGATAAGCTTCAAGCTTATTTTAGCGAAAAAACTACTTTGGGAGAGTATCATTCCTACACTATCAAGGGTGAACCTTTTGAAGAGCCCGCCATGCATCCCGTGGCCATCATTGCAACCAATGCTGCCGGTTCACTGGCAGCAAAGGGGAAATACAGACTTCAGTGGGTCAAGGATTTCTGGGAGCTTCCACTCAGAAAAGGAGTTCGCAGATATTACGACAACTGCCTGTACTTTTTCTCCCTGCTCATGTTGGCGGGAGAGTATAAGATTTATTAAAAAAAAGATCCTCGGGGGAAGAGTTGAATGGGACGATATCAATAATGATCTTATCGCCAATCCGTAGTATGTAGCAAGATAGCCATATGGCTATCCGGTCCGATTAATAAGGAGGGGAACAAAATGGAGTCATTATTATGGGAATATAAAATAAGTACCGATAAAGACTTGATTTCCGTGGATAGAGTTTCTGATTTGTTAAGTAAAAGTTATTGGGCAAACCAACGAGGTAAAGAGAAGATTAAAGAGTCAATCAAGAATTCCGTCTGTGTCGGGATATATGATCCGGAGAAAATGATTGGTTTCGCGCGAATTGTTACTGATCACGCCACGATGTATTGGCTGTGTGATGTAATCATTGATGAAGCATATCGGGGAAATGGATTGG
>DASVMB010000159.1:0-1932 GCA_036384575.1 Bacillota bacterium | reverse complement strand
TTACTAAAGTTAAATGCACCGTGGAAAGTTGCGAATTCTAGGGCGAAGGCCAAAATTGCACCGCAGGTAAGATCTGGGTCAAAAACGATATCACCGGCGATCGGGATGACTTTGCCAATCATTTCATCAATGCCAGTTCGGTGGAGTTTAGCGAGGAAATCGGCGAAAAGCCGGCGGACAAAAAGAAAGAAACCAATGAACCCCCACAGGAAAACGAAACCGCCCGGACTTCCCCCCAAACCTGTTGCGATACCATGCGCCTCAAACGTCAAAACAAGGGTGGTTGTTGTTGCGAGTAAAAATAATTCATGGGTTGAAAGGCTGAGGGCGGATGGGGTTCCTTAAAGGCTTTCTTCACGGAGCCAAGGACTTGCCATTTTGGATATTGGCGATCCGGGCGGTTTTTTTGTATATTGCTTTGATTATTGCTACCCGGTTGATGGGCTACAGGCAAGTAGGGATTTTAACCGGTCACAATTATTTGGTGGCTGCCGGTATCGTGAGTTTGGCGGCTATCCGGATGATTAGTCCTGAATCATCATTTGTCTCGGGAGTGGTGATTATTTTTTGTTATGCAGGAGTCAATATACTCTTATCTTATTTGGATCTGAAACTTCCGAAATTGGTTGACCGGTTGCCTGTGGTTTTGATGCGGGGCGGGATCTTGGACCGCCGGATGCTGTCTGATGCGCATATTACTTTGGAGAACCTGCTGGGGCAGTTACGCTTGAAAGAAGCCTCCGATCTTACGGAGATTGACACGCTGGTCCTGGAACCCACCGGCAAATTATCTGTAATTAAGAAACCGAAGTATTTACCGGTAACCCGGCAAATGATGAAACTCCCTGCCAAAAATTCCGGGCTGCCGGTAGCATTAATCTTTGATGGACAAATTCAAACCGAAAATTTAGTCCGGTTGGGCCACGACCGGCGATGGTTGGAACAGGAATTGGCGAAGCAAGGGTTCAGCTCGCCCAAGAGTGTTTTTCTGGCAATGTTGAATCCCGATGGAACCCTTTATACCAGCGCTTAAAGGAGGAAGGCGGTGGATTTTTTAAAAAATGTTCTAGGATCGGCCACAGAGTTAAGTCCTTGGGGGTTTGTCCTCAGAACTGTCCTCGTAGGTATCTTGTTATGGGCGGAGGGGAAAATATTGCCGCACCGATCCGGCGGTCAATTCGCAGGTTATGATTTTACGTTTTTCTGGATGATGGGCGGTATTACCGCCGCGCCGCTTTTTGAGCCGAAAATCAGTTTCTTAAATGTCATCGCCATCATTGCGATCATTTATCTTCTGCATTATCTGTTATCATTTTTGATGATCAAAAGCCGGACCTTGGCTAAGCTAATTACTGGTGAACCGATTCCACTGGTGTCCGGCGGGAAGATTATTCGCCGGAATATGGCGAAAGCATTATTCCCATTGGAACTGCTCTTCTCTGAACTTCCGAGCATGAATGCCCCCAATATTCATGAGGTACAAGAAGCGGTTTTGGAGACCAACGGCCATGTCAGTGTGGTCAGAAAAGGAGAGGCTTTACCGGTTACTCCTGCCGAATTGAACATACCGACAGCCCATATCCATAGCGGATTACCAATCATTTTAATTCACGACGGTTTCATTCAGCCACAAAACTTGAAAAAAATAGGACGGAATCAGGAATGGTTTGAGCAAGAACTAAGTAAAAACGGCGTTCTCAATTTAAAGGATGTCTACTATGCCCAGATCGATGCAGCCGGGACTTTGTATGTCTCAGTTAAATAAATAAGGAGGTTAAGATCATGCTTACCGAGCAGGAACGAATGAATAACGCTTTTAAAGAACTGCTGTTTGCCGAGGAACAAATGGCTAAAAAGTATGCCGGCCTGACCAATCAAATTACCGACCCGCAATTGCAGCAGATGCTGAAAGGGATGGAGCAGTCAAGCCGG
>DASVMB010000158.1:0-7345 GCA_036384575.1 Bacillota bacterium | reverse complement strand
GCCCTCGGACCCGGCAATTTCCGCTAAAGACCAGTTTTCCAAATAGTAAAGCTCCATTGCCTGGCGCTGTTTTTCTGTTAAAAGTCCACCGTAAAAACCATAGAGCAGTCCGATTCGGACCACCCGATCCAGCATATCCGCATCAGCCACCGTTGGATCCTCCAATCGATGGTGTCAAGTAAATAAGCTTAACAGTGATAGTATATCCGGAGTGACTTGGGTTGTCAAGCTTTTTCTCTTGAGAGTATACCGGGGGTTGTGAATACAAGCGACATTTTGAGGGATTCATTCATAAGATGCTTCAATGGGTGGGATGACGGATGAAACAAAACGGCCGATTTTGCCGGTTCATAGACTGGATCCGGCGTGGCTTTCAAAAAATTCTGCCATGGAAAGGCATTAACGACCAGGTGAGTTTAAAACTCTTCGGTCTAAATATGGATCTCTCCAGGAGATTGCCCCCGGATATCCCCTACGAACTGACAGTAGTGGTACCCAGGGCCGAATTTCGAGGGAAATGCAACTGTCCGGCAGGTAAAAACTGTGAGTGGGAAATCATCCTTAACAGCATCACTATCGCACACTCACCCCGGGAGAGGGGAAAAATTGGGTCACAGCCCCCACCCCAAATCCCCCGTAAATGATTTTTGGGGAATGACCGCGATCGGCGTGCCTGATTTGCTTGTCCGTACCGGACGTGATACAATAAACCGGGGTGATTGCTATGGGACGGCTTAGATATCTCCGTTATTGTTTCAGGTATTTGTTCGACACGGAAGTTCCTTTCTCAAAAAAAATTTGGATCCTCCTGGTGGTGCTCTATTTTATATCCCCGATCGACCTGGTTCCGGACCTCATACCCGGCCTCGGTTTTTTGGATGATCTGCTAATCCTGGTTCTTTCCTTAAATAAATTGCTCCGGGTCTTGGAAGAGTATGATCTAAAGATCCAAAACCGGAAGCCCGGGCGGGAATCCGAAGCTTCCGGGGTAACCATCGATGAAGTTGAGTATAAGGTTCACCGAGATTGAGACGGGAGTATTAATCCAATTTGCTCTAGTTGAACAATTGACAAAGGGCTTCGGGGATCTTCTGCAGGGACATTTGTCTTTCTACGGCTCCGATCTCGTAGGCCACCTTGGGCATACCGTAAACCACACAGGATGCCTCGTCCTGGCCGAAGGTAACTGCGCCGTGTTTCCTCATTTCTAACAAGCTTTTGGCGCCGTCATAGCCCATGCCCGTTAGGATGACTCCAACTGCTTTGTTTCCCATCTTTTCCGCCACCGATTGGAACAGTACATCCACCGAGGGACAATGGCCATTCACTTTCTCCCCGGGAAAACATTCAACAGCCAGACCTGAACCGGACTTTTGCAGCCGCATATGTTGATCGCCGGGGGCAATGAGTACCCGGCCCGGTAGGACTTGATCGCCGCTTTGCGCCTCCTTAACCTCAAGCAAACAATTGTTGTTCAACCTTTCCGCATACATCCTGGTGAACACCGGCGGCATATGCTGTACGATGACGATCCCCGGAAGATTCGTCGGCAGCTCTTTTAAGATATATGCAATCGCCTCGGTCCCTCCGGTGGATGCACCGATGGCGATGATTCTATCGCTGTTGCCCGCAGTGGAAAAACCGGTATGATGGTGCCGCGGCGCTTCTTCCTTCCAGAAACCCACTTTGGCGGTTGAAGCGATCTTGATCTTGACGATCAACTCATTGATGAAGGCGTCAAAACTGTGATCCGTCAAATGTTCGGGTTTAGTCACAAAGTCGACGGCACCGGCGTTCAAAGCGTCAAATACCCGATCACTGGCGGAGCTTACTACGACTACTGGAATAGGGTATTGAGGCATCAGCCGCTGTAAAAATTCAATCCCGTTCATCTTGGGCATCTCTACGTCCAGCGTCATGACCTGGGGTCGTAGTTCAGTAAGGCAATCCTTGGCCATAAAAGGGTCTGTGGCAGTACCCACCACTTCTATGGCGGAATCTCCGGCCAACCCTTTGCAAAGAGCTTCGCGGAACACCAGAGAGTCGTCGACAACTAAAACCCTAATCTTCTGTTTGATACTCAAGTTGATCTGTCCTTTCTATATACGGCAGGCAATATGTACTGGTAGCCGGTATCCTCGGAACGGATCGATTCGGAGTGACCGATAAAAAGGTACCCCCCGGGTTCGGTACAATCGTAAAATTTTCGCACCAATTCCCGACGGGTGGCCGCATCAAAATAAATCATCACGTTCCGGCAGAAAATGACCTGAAATCTTTTTTTGAACGGATACACCGGGTTCATCAGGTTGAAACTGCGAAAGATCACTTCATTACGGATCCCTTCCACAACTTGACTGCGTTCCGCATCCAGCTCTCGGAAGTGGTTTTTCCGCCAGTGCTGAGGGATCTGAGTCAGCTGATCCTGTGGATAAATGCCTCTTTGAGCCGCCTCCAGGACTTTCTGGGAGATATCGGTGGCCAGGATCCGGGTATCCCAGAACACCTTTTGGGCGCCGAAGAAATCGGCAATCAGCATTGCCAAGGTGTACGGCTCCTCACCGCTGGAACACCCGGCGCTCCAAATCCGTAGATCATTCTGACCCGCCGTTTTTTTCAATTCCGGCAACACCCGGGTTTGGAAAAATTGAAAATGTTCCTGTTCCCGCAGAAAGAACGTATGGTTGGTGGTAACCCGGTTGACCAGGGTCGTGACGCCTTCCCCGGTTTTATCGTTCAACAGATATCGAAAGAAATCCGTGAATGTGTTGAAGTTCTTCTCCATCAGCACGTGTTGGAGGCGATTGGCCACCAATAGTTTCTTTTCGGCCAGATTGATCCCGTAATTGGCCTTTACATAATCGGCCAACAGCTGGAACTCTTGATCGGATAAGCTGATCATTGGCTCGCTCCTATCTTATGATGCCCGTCAGGTTAGATTCGAAGACCCTTTTTTTATGAGTGGATGTTAGCGAATCATCGATTGGGGTTCCGAACAGCAGCGTCCAATAAATAAATCGGCATCCGTCGCTCCAATCTTAACCCCAAAAGGTAAAAAAAGCGGGCGCCCGAAACTTAAAGTAAGGGCGTCCGCCGATTACCTGTTCCAGCGTCTAGTCCTTGGGCATTGTCTTAATACTTGCCGAACTCGTTATCATCCAAATTGATCCGGATTTTTGTGAAATTGGAAGCCGCTTTCCGACCTTCAGCACCGCTGCTGGTTCCGGAGTTCCCTCCCTGGGGACTCTGCTTAGCCGCCATCTCCTGCAACATTTTGAGGACGCCGGAATCTAATCCTTTTAGATCTCCCAGCTCAATCCGTTTGATCTTGAACCGTTTGACTGTGTTCTTCAATACCTCGGCCTGGCCCGACAGTTCCTCACTGGCCGCGGCGCTCTGCTCCGCGGTGGCGGTATTGGTCTGGGTAACCTGGGCCACCTGATTGATGCCCTGATTCACCTGAGCGATTGCTGTGGCTTGTTGATTGGAAGCATTCGCGATCTCACCCACCAACGTCGCGGCTTTAGTTACACCGTCGACGATTTGGTTGAGCGCCTGGGCGGTTTCATTGGCAATACCGGTACCGGCCGCCACTTTTTTGATAGACCCTTCGATCAGGGCGGTGGTCTCCTTGGCTGCATTGGCGCTGCGGGCCGCCAGATTACGGACCTCCTCGGCCACAACCGCAAATCCTTTACCCTGCTGTCCGGCCCTGGCCGCCTCGACCGCGGCGTTTAAGGCCAGGATATTGGTTTGAAATGCGATGTCGTCAATGACCTTGATGATCTTCGAGATGTTGGCGGAAGAGTCGTTGATCTCCCCCATCGCCTGGAGCATCTCCTTCATTCGGACATCGCCCTGGACCGCCGATTGCTTGGCATTCAAGGCCAACTCATTGGCTTGATTGGCGTTCAACGCATTCTGCTTGGTCTGGGCGGCGAGCTCCGTCATTGAGGCGGTAATCTCCTCGACGGTTCCCGCCTGTTCGGTGGAGCCCTGAGACAATGCCTGGCTGGAGTCGGAGACATGTCTGGCGTTATCCGCCACTTGCTCGGCGGCATTATTTAACTGGCTCAAAACTTCATTGAACGACCGGACCGCTTCATTCAGGGAGTTCTTGATCTTGGCGTGATCTCCCTGGTAATCTCCTTCCACGCTCACCTCAAGGTTCCCCTGGGCTAACTCCTGCAAGACCTGGTTGGCTTCGTTTACCGGCTCAATCACCGCATCCAGAGTCTGGTTGAATCCTTCCACAATCGCCCGGTAACCGCCCTCGAAATGATCGGCGTTACCTCGGAGGCGTAAGTTACCCTTGACACAGGCTTCACTGAGTTTCCCTACCTCATTGATGAGGTCCTCGATCGCCTGCATCATGGCCGTGGCGGCGGGCATGATCCGGTCGTTCTCCGAACGTCTTCCAATCTTGCGGAACTCTTCGAGACGGCTGGTATCACCTTTTGATACCCTGACCATTGTATCTTGGACGCTTAACAAATGCGAGCGGACTGAATTAATCATCTCGGCAAACCGCTTCATCATGCCCTGGTATTGGCCGGTCATCGCCCCGGTGTAATCGCTCAACTCCATCTGCCCCAATATCTTATTGGCCTCGTTGAGCGGGGTGACGATGGCATCCAGGGTCTGGTTAACTCCCTCGATGATCGCCCGGAAGTCGCCGCCGTGTTTAGCCGCGTCGGCCCGGACATCCAGTTTGCCGGCGACTGCCGCTTGGGTCAGCATGTTGACATCGTCAATCATAGACTTCACCGCGTCGATGCACATGTTGAGATTATTCTTGATCTCATTAAAATCGCCGTGATAGCTATCGGTGATCTTGGGCGGGATGTCGCCCTTGGCTATCCGGTCAACGTACTCCGCGGCTACGTTCAACGGCCCGATCACCGCATCCAGCGTGTTGTTAAACCCTTCGATAACCTTACGGAAATCACCGCCGTGCTTGGTAACGTCGGCTCGGACATCCAGTTTGCCCTCTAAAGCTGATTGCGCCAGCATATTGGCATCGGATACTAAACCTTTGATCGCTTCTTTCGCAGTAACCAGGTTATCGTTGATCTTGATGAAGTTTTCCCGTTCGTTCCTGGTAAACTCGTTGCCCAGGGAGACCTCCGTGTCCAGATTCAGATCTCCTTTAGCCAGGGAGTGCAGGTTGTTTGCGAGTCTGGCGACTTCAATCCGTTGATATTCGTATCCTTGAGTCTTTTCCGTAATATCCTGAACCACTTCGATATGACCGATACGCTGACCTTTGGTATTGGTGATATAGGAAGAATCTACTTGGAAATTACGGCCTTGTTGATCAAAGAAAGTTTGCGGCTTATTCCGTTTTAAACAGGCAATTCCACAATCTTCGGTCCGGCAGATGTTCGCGTTCCAATTGCTGCAAGGTTGACCGATGGCCGCCTTACGCTTAATCCCCAACATATCTTCAACCGGCTTGTTGATAAAAGTCCAATTCATCTCATTATCCGTTACCGAAAGCGGGAAAGGAACCGCATCGAGTAATGACTCGTACCAAAAAACCCTCTCCACTAATTTATTAAAAGAAAGCAACATTTTTCCAAGTTCATCTTTGCGGGTTACTTGACCAATCTCGATATCTAAATTTCCCTCGGAGAGTTTCGCGGCGACGTCGGATAATTTCGTAATCGGATTGATAATATTTCTTGAGATATAGACAAAGAGCACGAGCAGGATCAACAACATAACCGTCAGACTAATAAGGACTTCCAGTCTGACCTTGCCGAGCTTCGTTTGATCAATACTATGGATAATATCGCTATTGGCTTCCTTGATCATGGGAAGGTAAGTGCCGGTACCTATCGCCAGCTCTATGTCACCCAGTTTTAGAGGGGCAATGTAAGATAACTTCTCCTCTTCCTGCTGGGTCTGGGGATTCAACCATTGATAAGTAAGGAAATCGCCGCCGTTTTGGGCGGCCTTGATAAATCCCTGCACGACCTTGAGTCCGTTCTTATCCGTCAAGTTCCATAAATTTTGACCCTCCATCGACTTGTTCTCCGGAGCGACAATACGGGTTCCATCATAAAGGTACGCGAAATAGTAACCAGAATCTCCATATTTGACCGCATCAAAATGGCTACGAATCATCTCCAGCAATTCTTCTCGCGGTATAATACCGGCTTGGTTGGAATACAACGTTTCGGCCGAAGTTACCATGGACTCAACAGAAGCCTTGAGTCCCTCTTTTACTTGGGTTAACAACCTATCGGATATTATCCTTTGAGAGGTGACACTAATCTGATTCAATGACAAAATCGAGTTAATGAGTATGATAATTGGGGTAACCAGCATTCCAGCGAATACGATACTTAAAAGCTTAACCTTTAAACTGATATTCTTTCCATTTTTTAAACTCATCATCCTCACTCCCGTCGTAGCTGAATCTGATTCGATCCAATCAACGCATTGATATTGATAACTAAAACTCAAAGCTTTAAAAAGGACGGACGCTCGAATCCCAAATCAAAGCGTCCGCCGGTTACCCCACTTTACTTAATATTTGCCGAACTCGTTATCATCCAGATTGATCCGGATTTTTGTGAAATCGGAACCCTCTTTCCGTCCTTCGGAACCAGTCTGGGAGCTCCCGCCCTGGGAACTCTTCTTATCCGCCATCTCCTTTAACATCTTGATGACGTTGGAATCTAATCCATTCAAATTTCCCAGCTCGATCCGTTTAATCTTGAACCGCTTGACCGTGTTCTTCAATACTTCGGCCTGGCCCGACAGTTCCTCACTGGCCGCGGCGCTCTGCTCCGCGGTGGCGGTGTTGGTCTGGGTAACCTGGGCTACCTGATTGATACCCTGATTCACCTGGGCGATTCCTGTGGCTTGTTCGTTGGAAGCGGCGGCGATCTCGCCCACCAGCGTGGCGGCTTTGGTGATCCCTTCGACGATCTGGTTGAGCGCCTGGGCGGTTTCATTGGCGATACTTGTCCCGGCTTCCACTTTTTTGATAGAACCCTCGATCAAAGCAGTGGTTTCCTTGGCCGCATTGGCGCTACGGGCCGCCAGGTTACGGACCTCCTCGGCCACAACCGCAAATCCCTTGCCGTGCTGCCCGGCCCGGGCCGCCTCGACTGCGGCGTTTAAGGCCAGGATATTGGTTTGAAACGCGATGTCGTCAATGACCTTGATGATCTTCGAGATGTTGGCGGAAGAGTCGTTGATCTCCTCCATCGCCTGGAGCATCTCCTTCATCCGGGAATCGCCCTGGACCGCCGATTGTTTCGCGGTTAAGGCCAGCTCATTGGCTTGATTGGCATTCAATGCATTCTGCTTGGTCTGGGCGGCGATCTCCGTC
>DASVMB010000157.1:0-2796 GCA_036384575.1 Bacillota bacterium | reverse complement strand
TGGCAGACGCGCTAGACTTAGGATCTAGTGGGCAACCGTGCGGGTTCAAGTCCCGCCTCTCGCACCAATTGAAGGATTTCATGCTGCTAAAGTCATCTTCTACTCTTAAGCCGGTTTTTTTATTTTTCTGTCGAATCCGGCATTTCTATTGACAAAGCACTTTAATCACGGTAATATTTTGTTATATTACCCCTTGTTTAAAAGGGGTTTATTTCATGTTTGTCAATTAATATGCCGGAAGCTGGTGCATTTGGCGGTTTTTTTTAAATTAATCAGCCCATGCAAATTCTATTCCCTGGGGGTTTTACGACTGGTAACAAGGAATTTGTTTCTTACCGTCGAAATCCTGTTATAGGGAGTTTTTGGCTTTTTTAACCGCGGTGAAAAGACTTTGTTTTTGTTAATCGTTACGTATATTCTACGTATATATATAGTATAGATTCGGGAGGAGCATAAATGCAATTTAACCTGGAAAAGCTAGACAAGAATTTTGTTCAACTGACCGCCACCGCAAGTTCCGATGAGGTCGATACGGCTTTGGCGGAAGCCTATAAACGGGTTGTGAACAAAGTGAATCTCCCTGGTTTTCGTAAAGGGCATATTCCCCGTTCGGTACTTGAGGCCCACTTTGGAAAAGAAGTTTTACATGAAGATGCGCTGGATATTTTGGTCACCAAAGGATATTTTGAAGCAATAGAGGAACACCAGCTGGAACCGATTGACCAGCCGAATTTGGAGATTGATAAACCAATCGCTGAGAATCAGCCATTTATTTTTAAGGCCAAGATCCAGGTTCTGCCTGAAGTCAAGCTTGGTGAGTATAAAGGGTTGAAAGTGGAAAAACCTGAAGTACATGTGGATGATGAACAGATTGCGGCTCAATTGAAAGCCCTTCAGGAACGGCATGCCGAGTTGGTTTTAAGTGATAAACAAGTTCTTGAAAATGGTGATTTTGCCATTATTGATTTCGAGGGTTATGTGGATGGCAAAGCATTTCCCGGTGGAGCGGCCCAAAGTTATACTCTGGAGATCGGGTCAAAGAGCTTTATTCCGGGATTTGAGGAACAATTAATCGGAATGAAAGTGGGCACCGCAAAGGAGATCAATGTAAGTTTTCCCGCCGACTATCACAGCAAGGAACTGGCCGGTCAAGAGGCCACCTTCAAGGTGACGTTAAAGGAGATCAAAGTTAAGGAGATCCCCGGGATCGACGACGAGTTTGCCAAAAGTATCGGAAATTTTGAAAACGTTGCCCAATTAAAAGCGGACTTATTGGTAAAATTAACCCATGCAGCCGAGCACGAATCGGAATCCAAATTTTCCCAGGAAGTTATCGACCAAGCGGTAGAAAATGCCAAGGTGGAAATCCCTGAAGTCATGGTAGAACGGGAGCTTGAGGACTTAACGCACCGTTTTGAGCAAAACTTAGCCTATCAAGGTTTAACGATGGATCGATACCTTGAATATGCCCAAAAGACCCGGGAACAGGTTAAGGAAGATTTTCTACCCGAAGCCCAAAAAAGAGTTAAGACTGACTTGGTTTTAAACAGTGTTGCCAAAACCGAACAAATCACTGTTAGCGAAGCCGAGTTGGATGAAAAATTACACGAATTGGCCCATATGTACCAAGTGAAGGATCCCGCCGCATTTCGCCGGGACATTGAGAAAAAAGGCCGTCTGGGTGATATTAAACAAGCTCTTCTTTTGGAAAAAACGGCTGATTTTTTAAAAACCCAAGCGATACCCAAATCCGTTAAGAAATGAGGGATGGAAGTTGATGGAGATGAATTTAGTACCGATGGTGGTCGAGCAGACCAACCGGGGTGAACGGGCGTACGATATCTTTTCACGTTTGCTCAAAGAGCGAATTATCTTTATCGGTGGCGGAATCGATGACAACATGGCCAACCTGGTTATTGCGCAGATGCTTTTTTTGGCGAGCGAAGACCCGGACAAAGATATTTCCATCTATATCAACAGTCCTGGCGGAGAGGTATATTCGGGTTTGGCCATTTATGACACGATCCAGTACATTCGCCCGCAAGTCATGACGATCTGTATCGGAATCGCGGCCAGTATGGCTGCGATCTTGTTGGCAGCCGGGACCAAAGGTAAGCGGTTTGCCTTACCGAACTCGCGGGTGATGATTCATCAACCTTTGGGTGGCGCTCAAGGCCAGGCAGCGGATATTGAGATCCAGGCCCAAGAGATTTTGCGGATCCGGGAGATCGGTAATGAGATTCTCGCTAAACATACCGGTCAATCTTTAGATAAGATTCAGCGAGATGTGGACCGTAACTTCTGGATGTCCGCCACGGATGCTAAAGAATATGGATTAATCGACGATATCTTTGATAGTAAGAAAAAGGTCGAGAATAAATAGATCCATTTAATTTGAAGAGTGGGGGATGACGGTACGATTCCGAGAGAGATGAGGTGAATGAATGTTAAAATTCGGAGATGAAAAAGGTCAGTTAAAATGTTCTTTTTGTGGAAAAGCCCAGGAACAGGTGAAGAAATTAATCGCCGGCCCTGGTGTTTATATCTGTGATGAATGCATTGAACTTTGTAATGAGATTATCGATGAGGAATTAAACGAGGAAGTCAACTCCGACTTAAGCAGTAATCCCAAGCCGAAGGAGATCAAGAGTATCCTCGATCAATACGTGATCGGCCAGGAAGATGCAAAAAAGTTTTTAGCGGTCGCGGTATATAATCATTATAAACGAATTAATTCCGAGGAACGCTTTGAAGATGTTGAGCTTCAAAAGAGCAATATTTTACTTTTAGGCCCCA
>DASVMB010000156.1:0-2597 GCA_036384575.1 Bacillota bacterium | reverse complement strand
TTTTTGACGGGAGCGGCAGCGGCGTATCCGGTGATGGATCCAAGGGAAACCAGTAAGGCCAGGATAAAAGCCATGGGAATCCAAAGTGTGCTCTGTTTACGGGTCGAATGAAACAGCATCAAATCATCCTCCATTCATTGTTTTTGGCTTTGTTTGAACAATAGTGGCGGATGTGTCGCCGGCAAGGACGATTTTCCTGCAGGGGATGGAAGGTTCCGCCATATTTTGCCATTCAAAACCTTGTTTGTTTAAGTTTAAATCCTGAAGATTAAACCGGTATTTAATCGCGATTAACCCGGGATCAAATCGTGATGATCTAAGTCATTTAATGGTTATATCTTAATTGATACAGGGTGAACCAACGCTTCAGGGAAACGGGGTTTTGTCGTATTTTTAATTCAAGAGGATTTACTGGAAATCAACCTCAAATTGTTATAAAATGATTAGGTTAATATCCGGCACGGAAGGCGGCCAAACAGGAATCGATGAAACGATTCGGGAAAGCTAAAATGTTTGGACTCTTTACGCTGTTTTTTTTCATCGGTTGGTTTTCGTATTTCGAAAATAACCATCTGACTGTAACCAAAATAACGATCCCATTACCCGATACAGTTCTGGGATTTGAAGGTCTCCGGATTGTGCAGCTTTCAGATCTCCACGGCAAACTTTTTGGCAGGAACCAGGAACTCCTGTTGGCCAAGATAGCTGGATTACACCCCGATATGATTGTTTTTACGGGAGATCTGGTCGACGCCGGTCATTATCGTGAGACCCCGGGTTTGATGCTACTGGGGACCCTCGCCCGGAGATGTCCGGTGTTTATGGTTGGCGGTAACCACGAGTCCGGCTCGGGAAGATTTCATGATCTGGCAAAGCGCCTCAAATTCCACGGGGTGCGGGTACTCCGGGATGAACGGCTGATTTTGGCACGCGGTGATGAACGGCTGGCTTTGATAGGCATGGATGACCTCCCGGATATCCATGGCCGTTGGTATAGTTCGGATTCGTGGATTCGGCTGCGGCTCGGGAAACTTATTTCCGGGTTGGAAGCCGGTGAAGGGAAAACACGTACATATAAGATTCTTTTGGTTCACCGTCCCGAGAAGTTTGCTATCTACGGCGAAAGCGGCGTGAATCTTGTGCTTACCGGTCATGCCCACGGCGGCCAGATTCGGCTGCCGTGGCTTGGGGGATTGTACGCTCCGGGACAGGGATACTTTCCTAAGTTGACTTCGGGGTTATACGGCCTACCTAACAGCCAAACCAAGATGATCGTCAACCGGGGATTGGGAAACAGTGGTTTCCCGCAACGGCTCGGGAACTGTCCGGAGATTGGCTTGATAATCCTGAAGTGTTTTTAACAACTCACCCTGTGAATGAGTGTAGCTAAAAGCATCGATATTTATGGGTTCGCGCTCACGAGGGGAGAGTCATTATCGGTTTTAGCCATCAACAAAAAAAGGCTTTAAGTTTGCAGGGAGGGTCACCTGATGGGCGAAGCGGAGACAATCGCCAACACCTGTATGGATACCAACCCCATGGTTCGTACCAGGCAAAGCCTGGCCGGGGATTTATACCGTCTGGGCTTAAGACCGGGCATGACCGTGTTGGTCCATTCCTCCTTAAGTTCCTTGGGCTGGGTCTGCGGTGGTCCGGTGGCTATTGTCCAAGCCCTATGCGATGCGATTACCTCAGCGGGCACCTTAGTAATGCCGGCCCATTCGGGCGATTACTCCGATCCGTGTTATTGGCAAAATCCGCCGGTGCCTAAGGAGTGGTGGCAAACGATCCGGGAAACCATGCCCGCCTATGAACCGGAAATCACTCCAACTCGCGGGATGGGGGCTATACCGGAAACCTTTCGCACCTTCCCTGGAGTGCTGCGCAGTTCCCATCCTGCGTTATCCTTTACGGCATGGGGTAAGGACGCAGCTGTGATTACCCGGGGTCATACCTTGGATAACGCGTTGGGAGAAGGTTCCCCCCTGGCCCGGATCTATGAACGCGACGGTTGGGTGTTGTTATTGGGAGTGGGATATGAGAATAATACTTCGTTCCACCTTGCCGAATACCGCATTCCGGTTCGGGCACCATTTGATGCAGGCGCGCCGGTACTAGAAGCCGGACAAAGAGTTTGGAAGCGTTACAAGGATATCGAGTTTCATATGGAATTCTTCGCCGAATTGGGTAGAGAGTTTGAGGCCCGCGAGAGCGTGAGTCATCCAGTGATCCAGGGTAAGGTAGGATCGGCCGCTGCACGGCTCTTTCCGCAACGAGCCGCGGTGGATTTCGCGGCGGAGTGGTTGAAAGATAAATATGAATCAAGTTGATTGACTTACAGCCATCCTGATTTAGTTGCAATCGAAACGAATCGTCAAGGCGAGTGAGATAGCGGAACGGTTTGACATTTTGAAGATTTGAAACCAGGAGGGATCTTGATGAAATCCAGCCACGACATCATCATGGAGCGTAATTCCTGCCGGACTTTCGACGGCAATCCCCTAAATCCGGGAGAACGGGCTGCGGTGAATGCGCTACTATCACCGGAGCACCGGGGGCCCTTCGGAAACCGGGTTCGCCTGAAACTGATCGACCTT
>DASVMB010000155.1:0-3215 GCA_036384575.1 Bacillota bacterium | reverse complement strand
GCCTCCGGGAAATCGCCGCGCGTTGTTTCAATAACGCCCATTATCTTTATGAGCGGCTCATCAATAGCGGTTTCACCCCGCTCTATCCCGACAAACCGTTTTTTATGGAATTTGCCCTAAGGACCCCGGAAGGCGCGGATTATTATATCAACCGCTTGATTAACACCGGAATTCTCGCAGGCTACGATCTGAGCCGGAGTCATCCGGAGCGGGATCCGGCCATACTCATCTGTGCTACAGAAATCTTCTCCCGTGAACAGCTCGACGAATTTGTCACCGCAATGGAGGGTTGTCGCCATGAATAACATGAATAAGGCAATGAATCCGATGGAAACCGGTAATCCCAGCCTGCAATTGATCTTCGAAAAATCAGTACCCGGGAAACGGGCCTGGCAACTTCCCAAATCCACGGTGCCGCAATACCCGATCGCCCGAATGGTCGATTCCCGACAATTACGCGCAACCTCGCCCAACCTTCCGGAACTGGCCGAGATTGACCTGGTTCGTCATTATACCGGCTTATCCCGGCGCAGCCACGGAGTGGACACAGGCTTTTATCCACTCGGTTCCTGCACTATGAAGTATAATCCCAAAATCAACGAAGCGGTAGCCGAATGGAAGGAGTTCACACGGATCCACCCCTTAGCTCCAGCCAAACTGAGTCAAGGAACTCTGACGATATTCAAAGAGTTGGAAAAAGGCCTGGCGGAGATTACCGGAATGGATCGATTTACACTGCAACCGGCAGCAGGTGCTCATGGCGAATATACTGCTCTCTTGATCGTCCAGGCTTACCACAAAAGCCGCGGGCAAACCGGACGCACCAAGATCCTCGTTCCCACCTCGGCTCATGGTACCAATCCCGCCAGTGCAGCAATGGCTGGTTTCGAAGCGATACCGGTCAACTGCAATGCCGATGGTTTGGTGGATCTCGATCATCTCCGCTCCCTGATAGGACCAAATATAGCCGCGTTGATGCTCACAAACCCCAACACCCTTGGTTTATTCGAGCGAGATATCGCCGCCATTGCCGAGCTCGTCCATTCCTGCGGCGGTCTACTCTATTACGACGGTGCCAATCTTAACGCCATCATGGGACTGGTTCGCCCCGGAGATATGGGGTTCGATCTGATTCATCTGAACCTTCACAAAACCTTCGCCACCCCTCATGGAGGGGGCGGTCCCGGCGCCGGTCCGGTTGGAGTCAAATCCTTCCTGGCGGGTTTTCTTCCCGTTCCCCTCGTTGAGCAGGGCCGGGAAGGATATTACTGGGATTACGACCGACCGCAAAGTATCGGCAAAATCCAGGGATTCTACGGGAACTTTCTGGTTCTCCTTAAAGCGCTGATGTATATCAAGGCCTTGGGTGGCCCGGGTTTGACTCAGGTTAGCCGGGACGCGATCCTAAACGCGAATTACCTTCGCGCCCAACTTCATGAGGCTTATCAGATTCCATATGACCGGCCCTGCATGCACGAGTTCGTTTTATCCGCGACCAATCAAAAAGAATATCAGGTCCGGGCCTTGGATATTGCCAAACGCCTGCTTGATTTCGGGGTCCATCCTCCCACCATATATTTCCCGCTCATCGTCGAGGAAGCGATGATGATCGAACCGACTGAAACCGAGGACCTACAAACCTTGAACCGCTTCACCCAGATAATGCTGCAGATAGCCAGAGAAGCGGCGGAGACACCCGAAATCGTCCGGGAAGCCCCTCATTCCACCAGCGTAAACCGTTTGGACGAAGCCCGGGCTGCAAGAACTCCGATTTTGCGCTTTCAACCCGGCCAACCGGACACCGGAAGATGAAAGGGATTGGATAAAAACAGCCTGGGCAACCATTTAACGAGTGACCTTTTTCCACTGTATGGACCGGCCGGTCATGAACGCCCGGGCCGCCTGCCATCCGGATTGGAACAACATTCGTTTCTGTTCCGGAGTAATGTTAAAATCCGTCACTCCAACCGACTGGGTAGGGATGGCAATCGTCCTTACCCAGTCTTTTTCATGAATATGTTGCAGCTCCTGACTCTCCAGGAGACTTGCGACGATCGCCTTGAGAAAACCGATGGGGCCTCGGATGGCAGTCTCCTTCTCCCGCCCCGGCTGAAAAAGCCGGAATCCGAACAGAGGTACCTCCTCACCGTCCCGGTCAAAGAGCCAAAGCGGAAAATTGCTGAATAACCCGCCATCCACCAAATAACTTAACCGTAACACACCATCTTTCCGGTATCGTAAATGAATCGGTTCAAAATACAGAGGTATTCCGATACTGATCCGGACCGCCCGCGCCACTGAAAATCCATCCGGTTCCACACCATACTCCCGTAATCCGTCCGGAAGCACCAGCATCTTCCGGCGACTAAGATCACTGGCAATTACCTTTAAGGTCCGTCCGGTCCTTTTAATGTCTTTAAAAGTCACTATTCCTCTGGCTTTTAACAACTTCCCAAGCCAGGCCTCAAAATACCGCCCACGATATATCCCAAGCTTAAATAGGAGACTCAAGGCCGGACCGATCATCGGCAACCGCTCCCAACACCCGGCGTCTTGAAATTCAATAAAATTTTGGTATTGGATCAAATCCGCCAATTCTCTTCCGGAATATCCCGCAGCCAAAAGAGCAGCTACGATCGATCCGGCGGAGGTTCCGGCCAATTTCCGCCAACCATACCCCATTTGTTCCAAGTAACAAACAGCACCGACTAACGCGATTCCTTTCACTCCGCCGCCCTCAAAAACGGCATTCGCCTGTATTTCCAAAGTGGTCCTCCTTACCCGTAAAAATCCAGGATCTCACCAGGCCGTTCCATTCATTATACGGTTCCAATGGACCACAAGTGATGGTGTACGCGGGTCGAGATTCAGGAGGTTGTCACACTAGATGATAGATCGGGGTATAATATAAAAATTTCCGGCCAATAATGCAACCGTAAACGTTATAATGCGAATTGCGGTTCTTTACCATTTGAATCTCATCCATCGAGGAGGGCGGATCATGATTGCAAATTCAAGCGTGGCAAGGAGGTTTCCCTGGATCGGCAAGCTCGACCGGGAACTAATTATCTTATTAATCAGCGGATTGGTGACAATTGCGGTGATTCCTTTCGGGTTTGCCGCCCAATCCGTTACCGTACCGGAACATTCCTCCTTCTTCGCCTTTGAAAGTCCGGAGGAAGTAAAGATCCGTTTGATTGCTCAAACCATCGTCT
>DASVMB010000154.1:0-3260 GCA_036384575.1 Bacillota bacterium | reverse complement strand
CAGGAAGAATCACAGCCGTCGGCCTACTAAACCACCCAAGAAGGCCACCGTAATGGAGACGGTGGCCAGTTAAATCAAAAACTCCTTCTCCGACCTCGGATGGGAGGAGATATAGCAGGGGTCCGGGGAGCCTCCTCCCCGGCGGGCGGGTAGGTCCTAGGGGTCGACCGAACGACCCCTGGACAATGTCGACATTCAGTTTAGGATAGGCCAAAGTGTATAATACAATTCCTCACTATCCAAGTTCAAACTTCATAGGGGGTCCGGCCACAGCCCTTGGCTCTAATGCGGGGAAGTGGGTTCGCGAACATTGTTCGCGCCGTTCCCCTTCGGCGATTATGACCAAGCCACAAATAAATTCTACGCCCGCACTCTCATTTTCCGTCACCATACCCGTAAAACTTGTTGTAACATTACCCGATATCCAAAAAACGCCTTCACTATTCCGTCATATTCCCCACAGAACACCGAAAGCGCCTTTACTCACTCAAGCGTTTCACTTCCATACCGATATGATATGATTACTAGATCAATCCCATTTTTCCTGCAATCATGGGGCATGTACCATCACAGTCTGGTACATTCACATGAACTTAGCACAGTCTCCATCAAATCTCCACATCTTTTTGTTACACTAATCTCATTCAAAAGAAACCCTTCACCTACTGCCTTCTATGGTTCACCTCTCCGGCAGCGGATGGCCGGAGAAGGAACCCGGGCTCCCATCATGACCCCGGTGTTTTCGTGGGAGAGGGGACCGAATAATATCGTAAACATTCGGGGCATATTCAAAGTATACAAACCGACAAAGGAGCTAACGAAGATGATGCATTGGATGTGGTATAACGGATGGCAATCAGGCTGGGGCGGATTAATCATGGGCGTAATGATGATCCTCTTCTGGGCCGCGGTGATCGGCGGCATTTATCTTGTCATACGTTCTCTGATCCGCAGCGGTTCTCTCTACCGTCCGGAACGCACCCCTATGGATATTCTCCAGGAGCGCTACGCCAAAGGCGAGATTAGCGACGCGGACTACGACCGAATCAAACAAAAACTGAACGAAGATAGAAAGGTGATTAAGTAAAATAGGCCCGCGTAAAGAGGTGGGGCTGTCCTAAAAGAACCTTTGTTCTCTTTGGGACAGCCCCCTTATTTGGATACGCGCTTCACCTAAATGCTTGCCGCCGCGTCCCGGACTTCCCCGGTCTCCAGCGCCAACAGATTATCGGCCCACCGGGCCGCCCATTCCCGCAGCTCCTTGACATCTAACGGCAACGGCGTTTTGGATCGCGCATGCTCAGCGATCCTCTGAGCCAGGCGTTGGTAAACCCGGGCCTGTTCCGAATCGGGCGCCGCCTCGATGGTGGTCTTGCCTTGCAGCTCGCTCTGGGTCACAGTTACCGATCGCGGGACATAGCCAATCACCTGTGTTTCGGTTTGAGCCACAAAATCGTCGATGATCTCCTTGGCGTACGGAGTATTGATGGAATTGGCAATTACCCCGCCCAGCAAAGCCCCGCCGCTGTCGGAATACTTCTGGATACCCTTGAACAGATTATTCGCCGCGTAGATGGCCTTAAAATCCGCAGACGACACGGTAAAGACATGCTCGGCGATGCCTTCCCGGATGGGTACCGCGAAACCGCCGCAGACGACATCCCCCAAAACATCGTAAAGCACAATGTCCACATTCAACTCCTCAAAGACCTTCAGTTCCTTCAAGAGCTGCACCGCCGTAATGATTCCCCTCCCGGCGCAGCCTACTCCCGGAGCCGGTCCCCCGGCCTCGACGCAATAGACTCCGCTAAAACCCTGAAACACAACCTCCTCCGCTTTAATCGTATTTTTCTCCCGCAAGGTGTCGAGCACAGTGGGGATGTATTTTCCGCCGCGCAACGTATTGGTGGAATCGCTTTTGGGATCGCACCCGATCTGCAGCACCTTATGGCCGGCTTTGGCCAGCGCGGCGCTGATATTGGAGGTCGTCGTGGACTTGCCGATCCCCCCTTTGCCGTAAATCGCGATTTGTTTGATCCTTTTCTTCTCCGACAAGGTCTTCACTCCTTAGATGATATGAATTGAAAACTTCGTCCCGATGGTAAGAAATAAGACGGTTGAGATTACCCGTGGGAAAAAGTCTCCCCGTCCTGCTCATAAAGGTTCCCTCCCAAATCCTTCCCCGAACCGGGTATGCCGCAAGCGTCGGCTCGGCAATGCCGGCAATGGCGAAAAACCGGGAGGTATTCTTCGGCCGCCTGCCGCGCTTTCGCGAGTTCATCGCAGTCCGGCGGATGTAACCTCGCAAACTCGTGTTGCGGAATGAGCGGGATGATGTTGAACATGGAAACGCCCAGTTTCGAGGCTACACTGGCGATATGGCCGATATGATGATCATTGACTCCCGGGATCAAGACCGTATTGACTTTGACCATCGCGCCCAACCGGACGATCTTGCGGATTCCGGCGATCTGGGCCGAGATCAGGAGGCGGGCCGCGTGTTCACCGCATAAAAGCTGTTCATGATAGCGGACATGAGAGCAGATCATCTGCAAAATCCCGGCATCCACTGCATTCACAGTAACCGTCACGGTTTTGACCCCGGCCGCCGTAATCCGCTCCGCCTTTTCCTCGAGGAGAAGTCCATTGGTGCTCAGGCAGTTAATCAACGCCGGATATCTTTGGTGTACCGCCGCAAACGCCTCCAGGGCATGATCTGTGGCCAATGTATCTCCGGGACCGGCGATTCCCACTACCCGGATCTGGGGACAAATCGCAAGGGCCGAGGCCACTTTGGCAACCGCTTCCCCGGGATTCAGCAATAACCGGCTGACTCCGGGCCGGTCCTCCCATTTGTTAAAACCACGTTTGCAAAAACGGCACTGGATATTGCAACTCGGGCTCACCGGCAGGTGAATCCGGCCGTACTTGAAATGGGCCTCGCGATTAAAACAGGGGTGTTGTTTGACCAGGTGATCAAACGTTTCCTTGGCAATCATCCCGCCTCACTCTTTTCCAGTGACGAGTCCGCCAAGGCGGTCTTACTGTCGATATAAGTAAAGGGGTCTTGCCGGTACCAGTCTTCAAAATACGGCAAACGGGTATTGGCTGCCAGATTTTTGTTGAAAACCGGATTTTTCAACAGCCGGACCAGCCGCCGTGCCAGCTCGAAGACGCCGTTATAACCCAAATAATTAACGGTCTGGCCGAAGATGGGGTAAACCGGGATACCTTGTTTGGCCGCCCAGCCGTTCCCACCG
>DASVMB010000153.1:0-6518 GCA_036384575.1 Bacillota bacterium | reverse complement strand
TCTCCGGTTACCATTGGAGCGATGGGATCGGTCCGGAGGAGGACCGCCCCGCGCGGCTAAATTTAGCCTGGAAATCGTTGGAGTCCAACCGGTTCGGCTTTGATGAATTTGTCGATTGGGCTAAGAAAGCCGGCGCGGAGACGATGGCCGCAGTCAATCTTGGCACCGGGACTCCGGAGGATGCCGGTTACCTGGTGGAATACTGCAATCATCCTTCCGGAACAAAGTGGAGCGATCTCAGACGCAAAAACGGCCATGATCAGCCCCATAATATCAAAATCTGGTGTTTGGGAAACGAAATGGGCGGCTACTGGCAGATTGGCCGGCTGTCGGCGGAAGATTACGGCAAGAAAGCCATGGAAACAGCCAAGATGATGCGCTTGATTGATCCGTCCATTGAGCTGCTTGCTTGCGGTTCTTCAACCACGCGGCTGTCTTCTTACCCGGAATGGGATCGCGTTGTACTCGAATATCTGTACGATCAGATCGATTACATTTCTATCCATCATTATTACGGTTACGATAATGAATTGGGGGACTATTTGGGTTCGTTTGTGGATATGGATCGCTTTATTCGCACGATTATCGCAACCACGGATTATGTGAAGGCACTCAAACGAACCCCTAAAATCCTGGGGTTGTCGTTTGACGAATGGAATGTTTGGTATCATCAGCCGATTAGTTTTCCAACCTGGGAGTGGGATACTGCGCCCAAGCGATTGGAACAGATCTATACATTATTGGATGCCTTGGTAGTGGGTGGCTTAATCTGTACGTTATTGCGTCATGCTGATCGGGTGAAGATCGCTTGTGTGGCGCAATTGGTCAATGTGATCGCCCCGATTCTTACCGGGCCGGGTGGCCGGGTGATCAAACAGAGTATCTTCCATCCGTTGCAGCAAGTCTCGATCTACGGGAGAGGGCAAGTTTTAAATCCATTAATGACTTGCCCAAGATATGCGTCGAAAATGTATGGGGATGTTCCGATCCTGCAATTGGCGGCGGTCTTCAATCAAGACGCCGGGATGGTCAGCTTGTTCATCTTAAACTGTGACCAATGGGAGGATACAGAGCTCTCTTTAGATTTCAGGTCTTTCGGCCCAGCCGAGCTTTTGGAACATATTCTCCTGAACGGTCCGGATCTCGGAGCGGCAAACAGTTTCTCCGATCCGGAGCGGGTCAAGCCGAGAGCTTTGCCGGTTTCTCCAATGAATACCGATCAGATCTCGGTTGTACTGCCAAAGTTGTCATGGAATATGCTAAGGTTCAGTTTGCTTACATCAGATGCTGGAAAGGGGTCTCCGAATGAAGTACGCGCAATGCATTATTGAAAAGGAATATCATATTGGCAATACCGACCCCCGGCTTTTCGGTTCGTTCATCGAGCACCTCGGCCGGGCAATTTATACGGGTATTTACGAGCCGGCTCATCCGACTGCCGATGAACAAGGATTTCGCAAGGATGTCCTTGATTTGGTGAAACAGTTGCAGGTGTCAATCATTCGCTATCCCGGCGGCAATTTTGTCTCCGGGTATAACTGGCGGGATGGGATTGGCCCGGTTCAGGATCGTCCCAGCCGGCTCGAGCTGGCCTGGAAGTCGATCGAAACCAATGAGATCGGGATCGATGAGTTTGCCGATTGGTGTAAAAAAGCCGGTTCCCAGGTGATGGAGGCGGTTAACCTGGGGACGGGAACACCCGCCGACGCCGGATATCTGGTGGAGTACTGTAACCACCCCGCCGGGACTTACTGGAGCGATCTGCGCCGCCAGAACGGTCATGAACAGCCCCATCATATCAAAACATGGTGCCTGGGAAACGAAATGGACGGTTCCTGGCAGATATGTCGTTTATCCGCGGATGACTACGGTAAAAAGGCTCTGGAAGCAGCCAAGATCATGCGATGGGTCGATTCGGGGATTGAGTTGGTGGCTTGCGGCAGCTCCAATACGGATATGCCGACTTTTCCGGAGTGGGATCGGATCGTCTTAGAGTATCTCTATGATCAGGTTGATTTTATCTCGCTCCATCGTTATTATGGTCATGATGATTACGATAACCTCGGCGATTTTCTCGCCTCCTTTGTCGACATGGATCACTTTATTCATACAATCACCGCGACTGCGGACTATGTCCAGGCAAAAAAACGGAGCAAGAAAGTGATGTACCTTTCATTTGATGAATGGAACGTCTGGGCGCACCGGCAGGAATCTTTTAAAACCTGGGACATTGCCAAACCCCGTTTGGAGCAGGTATATAACCTGGCGGATGCCTTGGTTATGGGCGGGTTACTCTGCTCTTTACTTAACCACGCGGACCGGGTGAAGATGGCGTGCCTGGCGCAACTGGTTAATGCCATTGCCCCGATATACACCCAGCCTGGCGGGGCGGTTATTAAGCAAACAATTTTCTATCCGTTCCAGCAAGTTTCAGTTTATGGAAGAGGTTCAGTTCTAAAACCCTTGATCACTTCCCCAAATTACGATTCCAAAATATACGGTCAGGTCCCTATCCTTCAAGCGGCGGTGGTTTTTGATCAATCAGCCGGGGAAGTCAACCTCTTCATCCTAAACTGCGACCAACTGGAAGATGTAGAGGTTACATTGGATTTTCGCTCCTTTGGTTCCGCAAGGCTTCTTGAGCACGTGACCCTGAATGGGTTGGATCTCACTGCGATAAACAGTTTTGCTGAACCGGAGAAGGTCATTCCTAGAAGTCTGTCGATATCCGGAAATCATGCGGAGCGGCATACGGCGGTTCTGCCAAAGCTCTCCTGGAATATGCTTCGTTTTTCGGCCGGAGTTGACCGGTAATTTTCGAATGGAGATGAGGATTTATGAGTCTCAATAGGCAGCCCTCAATTTCACTGGCAGAGATCAAGATCACCGCTGGGTTTTGGTCCGGCCGCGTGGAACTCATTGCCAAAGAAGTCATCCCGTATCAATGGGAAGCCCTGAATGACACGATTCCGGGCGCGGAACCCAGTCATGCGCTGGAAAATTTCCGGATAGCAGCCGGGGAACGAACGGGAGAGTTTCACGGCATGATCTTTCAAGACAGCGATGTGGCCAAGTGGATCGAGGCAGCTAGTTACAGTCTGGCAACGCACCCGGACGCCGATTTGGGAAGAAAAATCGATACGGTAATTGGCTGGATGGAAAAGGCCCAACAACCGGACGGATACCTGAATACCTACTTTACAGTTGCCAAACCCGAAGGCCGTTGGAAAGATTTTCGATCCGCTCATGAGCTTTATTGTGCCGGCCACTTGATGGAAGCGGCGGTGGCGTATTATGAGGCTACCGGGAAACGCAAGCTACTCGATATCATGTGCCGCTACGCGGATTATATCGATTCGGTGATCGGCCCGGAGCCCCATAAAATGAGAGTGTATTGCGGACATCCCGAGATTGAACTGGCTTTGATCAAATTGTACCGGGCCACCGGTGTGCGACGTTATTTGGAGCTGAGCCGGTACTTCATCGATGAACGGGGTAAACAGCCTTCGTTTTTCACGAAGGAGCCGGGCTTTAGCAAGAGTGACCCATGGTTTAACCTTGATTACCATCAAGCCCATGCCCCCGTTCGCCAACAGGTCACCGCGGAGGGGCATGCGGTGCGGGCAATGTACCTGTATTCCGCCATGGCCGATTTGGCTTTGGAGAACAGCGATGAGACGCTGGTTGCCGGTCTGAAAAAGCTCTGGGAGAATGTAACCGGGAGGCGGATGTATATCACTGGCGGTCTGGGGTCCCAGGGGTATGGTGAACGGTTTACCTTCGATTATGATCTCCCCAATGATACCGCCTATGCCGAGACCTGCGCCACCATCGGCCTGATCTTCTGGGCTCAGCGCATGTTTCGGCTTGATCCGGATCGAAAATACACCGATGTGATGGAGCGAGCTTTGTATAACGGGGCCTTAAGCGGAATTTCCCTGGACGGAATGAGCTACTTTTATGTGAATCCGCTGGAGGTCTTTCCGGAGGCCGCGGCCAGACGTCATGACTTGGAGCATGTTAAACCGGAACGTCGGCAATGGTTCGGTTGCGCCTGTTGCCCGCCGAATATCGCCAGACTCATCGGGTCCCTGGGGCAATATATTTATTCCCGGGAGGATGAGCGGTTATATGTTCACTTGTATATCGGTAATGAAGCCCGTTTTTCGATGCACGGAACGCCCGTATCCCTGAAACTGCAAACCGACTACCCCTGGGATGGCAGGATAATCCTGCAAGTTCATCCGGAGCAGCCAGTCTCATTCGCCTTAGGGTTGCGGATTCCCGGCTGGTGCCGGAAGTTTTCTTTAGCGATCAACGGTGCAGCGGTGGCCCGGCCGGTATTAAACGGTGGATATCTCTTCCTTGAGCGGGAATGGTCCGCCGGGGATCAAGTCGAACTGGTTCTGGACATGCCGGTAGAGCTGATGCAAGCCAATCCCCTGGTGCGGGAGGATGCGGGCCGGGTAGCCATTGAACGGGGCCCGCTCGTTTATTGCCTGGAGGAGACGGATAACGGTGCGAATCTTCCGGATATCTCCATGTCCCGGGAGGCTGAGTTTGAGGTGGAGTATGCCCCGGATTTATTGGGGGGAATCACAGTCATTAAAGGAAAAGCCGGACGTGCGGTTGGTGATGGATGGGATAACGCATTGTACCAACCGGTAAATACGCATGCGCGTTTGCACGACCGATTCCGGCCGGTAACGGTCACTGCGATCCCTTATGCTTTCTGGGGAAACCGCATTCCAGGCGAAATGCTGGTATGGATCCGGTTGAATGGTTGAGATATAGCCAAGTAGAAATTTGCTCAAGCATTCAACCGTTGCGAGGTGTTGATCGAAATAACCCCGGAGGAAGGCGCGCACACTACGTGTAATTTCCGATGATTCCGGGGTTAATATTTTATAGGGCGGGGGGCAGGAATCGGTCGTGAATCTACAGAATAAGATTACCGGAATATGGTTTTTCCTTTCAAAGCGGGCAGTGTTCGGGCCCAAGCCAACCAAAGGTTTAGGAGAAAGGATGACACGAGGATGCCGGATATGTTGGTAAGGCTTTACCATCTCCCGACGGGGCTTTCCGACTTTCCCGATCTGGCGCGGGATGGTATTGAGATCCGCCGGGCCCTGCCCCCTGATAAGAGCAGGATTGTTCGTTGGGTTACCGAACATTTTAATGAGTCGTGGGGAAGCGAATGCGATGTCACATTTAGTAATAAACCGGTTTCTTGTTTCGTAGCAGTGGAAAACAAGGTAAAGATCGTAGGTTTCGCTTGTTACGAGGCGACATGCAAGGATTACTTCGGCCCGACAGGCGTAGCTGCCGACTTCCGCGGCCGCGGCATCGGGAAGGCCCTGTTTCTCCGCTGCCTTTATGCCATGAGAGAGATGGGTTACGCCTATGCGGTGATCGGGGGAGCCTCGGAGGCGATTGAGTTTTACCATAAAACCGCTGACGCTTTCGTAATTCCCGATTCGGTCCCGGGGATTTACCGGGATATGATTGGGTCTTGATGGACAGGGAACCGGGAAAGGTAAAGTATAAATAATCCGTAAAGGAGTTACCCATGGCCGGTCAAAATGTCGCGATTTATCTAGACTTTGAGAACCTGGCAATCTCCGCCGAGGAGGTTTATCCCTCCAAAGACAAGCCGCTAGTTATTGAACCGGTGGTGGACTTTGCCACCACCAAGGGGAATGTCTGTATTAAAAAGGCATACGCCGATTGGTCCAACGATTCGTTCTCCCAATACGAGAATGTCCTGATGGAACAGGGTTTTGAGTTGATTCATCTCCCGGCCACCAATCAACAGGGTAAAAACGGATCCGATGTCCGGCTGGCCATCGACGTGATGGAGAATATGGAACTGTTTCAGACGATCAATACTGTAATCATCGGTTCCGGGGACACGGACTTCGTCCCGCTGATCCAGAGGATCCGGGCCCGGGGGATGCAGGTGATCAGCATCGGATTCGATCATAGCGTCGGCAATCTGGTGAAGATCAATAGCGCCGAATTTAAGTCCCTGGAGGAATTGATCGGAAAACCCGATGAGGAGTCGCTCTCCTCCGATCTGGCCCAGGAGATGGACGGATCCTATGGCCGGGAACTTTTAATCCGTTACATCCGTAATCGAAATAATGACGAGCCGGTGTTACTAGCCACATTGAAACAGGACTTGCTTCGTCTGGACCCCTCCTTCTCCGAGAGAAAACTTGGTTTCTCTTCTTTTAAGAAGTTTGCCCAGTCTTTTGTGGGTGACCTGGTAAATCGGGTCGATCCCACCGAAAAAGACGGGTTGCTCCTGGTCTATTTAAATGACGTGGATCTCCCCCAAAACCAACGTACCAATATGAAGGATGAGGCCAAAGTCTTTTTGGCCAAGAATGTCCGTTTTCAGAAGAATAAAGCGAAACGACTGGCCATCTCCGACAGTGTGCTCGATGAGTACAAAGAGAACCGGGAGATGACCATGAGCCAGATGATCGAGTTAACCAGTGCCAGGCTAAAGAATA
>DASVMB010000152.1:0-9486 GCA_036384575.1 Bacillota bacterium | reverse complement strand
TTGTTCCCGGAAATCGTTCAAAATTTTCAACGCCTCTTCATCGGATTTCGCAAAGTATGCCCTTTCGGTGGAATCCCGGTAAAGATTCCAGTCGACTAAAGATCTCACCGCATCCAGTCTGGGATACTGATTGGTAATATCGTTAATTGTATGTCCCGACTTGAACTCGATACGCCGTACCGACTTGGCTTGTTGATACCACGGATCCGGATTGTCCGCTTCTCCGGGCAGCAGCTCGCCATAGGCACTCAGCCTCTTATCCAAACAAATCATATCCATGAACGTGGACCTGATCCCGAGAGCCTGGAGTTTTTTAGGATCGCTCTTCCATATATCCAGCCACTTCTTTGCCATTCTTGGCTTGCCGTTCACCATGGTATAATGGGTTCCTTTAATGCCATAGTAGGCCAGTAACTGGCCTTCATCCGAATTGAGGTAATTCAGGAACCGGATCGCCGCCACCGGATCGGCGCAGGTCTTGGGGAGGAAAATGACCGGTGTGCCGTTGCGATCCGGTACTTCAACCACGGTGGTTATCCCGTCGGACCAGGGCAGCGGACCGATAGTTATATAATGCATTTGGGGATTGGTCTTATAAAGCGTGTTATTCATGAAATCGCGGATGTGAAAATAGTGGCAGCCTACCATGGCTACCCGGCCGGTTGCCATTTTTTCCTTGGCCTGAGAATCTGATTGGCGGAGGCATTCGGGATCGAACAATCCCTCCGTAATCAGTTTTCTCATAAATAGTACCCTTTGATCAAGCAGGGGGTTATTGGCCCGGTATACGAATTTACCATCGATATAATCGAATTCCGCTCTGCGGTCCTGGCGGAAAGGCCTCCAAAACTCGACATAGTCCCAGCCATCACCCCACGCACCGGCGGGAATTACCGCTTTCCCGTTGATATCCTTAAACTCACCTTTTTTAATCGCCTTCAACAGATTATACAAGGCTTCCGAGCTGTTAATGCTCGCGGGATTGATTTTCAGTTTATCGAGTATATCCTTGCGGCAATATAAACCGCCGCCCCAGTTGAGTACATCGTCTTTGGTGGCCGGAGCCTGCTGGGGTAGGACGAAATGTTTGCCCCCGAAGGCCGGATCGTTGATGTCATTTTCCTTATAGCCGATGGCAAGTCCTTTCTGGAATGCATCTTTCAGGTTGGGACCGTATTTTGCGATGAGGGGATCCAAATTAAGCAGTAGACCTTCGGTAGCCGCTTTCTTGATGGCGATCGTTTCCGCATTGCTCCCGCCCCAGAAAGGTGCGTTTACAATATCGGGCATGTTCCCCGAAGCGAACATGAGATTCAGTCTTTCGGCCTCATTGGTGGTCGCATATTCAATGTCCACTGTTATACCGGTTTTTTCTTTGATCTTCCGGGCCACAGGATTATTGATTGAGTCGGGCATTCCCTTTGAGGAAGCTGTGCCGTTCCAATCCATCAAAAAGGTGAGTTTGACCCCTTTGGCCTGTTTACGTGTAGCCGATTGGGCGGCAGAGGCTGTCAACAACGAAATGACCAGAAATACGACCAGAGTTACGTAGATTGCAACTTTGGGTGAACGTTTCATGCCTTCATCCTCCTTACCTACTTAATCGTAATGGAGTTTATCCGTCCTTAATCCTCGCGCGCGTGCGCGCACATTAACCTTTGATCGCCCCAATCATCACTCCTTTTATAAAGTATTTTTGAAGAAAAGGATACACAAACACGATGGGAAGGGTCATGATGACAATAAAAGCCATCTTAAGCGACTCGGGTGTGGTAGTAACCCCGGACATCGCCAGCGAAGTATTCATTTTGGTCGTATCAAAGGTTGAACTTTCATAGGTCGATTCCGTCAATAAATTTTGCAGCATCGTCGCGGCGGGGAAAAGTCTTTTATCCTGAACGAAGTAAGTTCCGGTAAACCAATCATTCCAGTGGGCTACCCCGAAAAAGAGCAAAATAGTGGCTATAACCGGTCCGGATAGCGGCAGATATATTTTGGAGAATATCTGGACATCGCTGCAACCGTCGATAACAGCCGATTCCGATATGCTTTTGGGGATAGTCTCGAAGTATGTCTTTAAAATAATGACATTATAAAAACTGTATAATTGAGGAATCACATAAACCCATATGCTGTTCGTCAAGTTTAACTGCCTGAGGAGAATATAATACGGAATCAGTCCCCCGCTGAAAATCGTAGTAAAGAAAAAGAAGAACAATATGGCGGAACGGCCCGGCAGTTTCTTTTTGGTCAATGCAAATGCCAGCATCGAGCAGAGCAGTGTAGCGAGGAAAGTGCCGACGATGGTCCGGAATACCGTAATCATATAGGAATTGAAAATAAGCTCGTTTTGAAAGCACTTGATATAATTGTCCAGTGTAAATACCCTGGGCCAGAGATAGATCCCGCCTTTTAACGCGTCCAGACCGTCATTAAAGGAAAGCGTAATGATATACACAAACGGATACACCGTTGAAAGACCGAAAATCAGGAGTATAATATGGTTCAGTCTTTCAAAAATCTTTTCACCGGCGGATTGCTTGAATGCCATGTTCCATATCCTCCTTGATTACCATAAAGAGATCCCCGAAGATTTTTTCGCAACGTAGTTGGATATGGTGACCAGAATCAGTCCGATCGTACCCTGGAATAGTCCCGCCACAGTAGCATATCCGTATCTTCCCTGCCGAATTCCCTGCTCCAGGATTTGAGTATCCAGAATTTGTGACAATAAACTATTGCCAGGGGTTTTCAGCAGAATGATCTGCTCATATCCGGCATACATGATACTACCCATGGATAGCAGCAACAAGATTGCCGCAGTTGGAACAATACCCGGAAGAGTGATATGAATCATACTCTTCCATTTCCCGGCGCCATCGATATATGCAGCTTCATATAACTGCGGATCGATTCCGGCAATGGTAGCCAAATAGATAATGGAATTCCACCCGATATTCTTCCAGACAAACGACAACAGCATGATGGGATAAAACCAACCGGCCTCCCCCATGAAGAATATCGGATCCCCACCGAAAGCTGCAACCTTCAAATCATTAATCATTCCATCGGTGGGTGATACGAATTTATTAAAAATGGCGATCACCACCACCCAGGAGATGAAATACGGCAAATAGGAGACGGTTTGCATGACCCGTTTAAACCGGGGACTGATCACCTCATTGAGCATCAGGGCCAGGACGATGGGAGCCAGAAAACCGACTACAAGCTTTAATAAGCTAATCTTAACGGTATTGAACAGTAACGGCCGGAACATACTGTCGGTAAGGAACTCCTTCAGATAACGCGTTCCGACCCAGGGACTGTTCCAAAGGCTCATATCGAAACGGAATTCTTTAAAGCCCAAAGTGAGTCCGTACATCGGAATGTACTGGAACACAAAGTACCAGATGAAAGCGGGCAAAATGAATAGATACATATACCTGTATAGCAAGATTGTTTTTAAAAGCTTGTGTTCCCGAGTCAGTTCCTTCATATCCCGCACCTTCAATTTCATTGAGTCGTAAGGCAAGTCTCCGATGTTCATTCAAACATCATAAATCCATTATACTTTGGGTACACGACACGGTAAACGGATGGATCTTCGAGGGCGAGTGGACGATTCTCAGATCTTTCACCCACGGTTCACGGATTGTTCCTCAATCACCTGAATCTCCGATAATCCTCCCGCTCCCTGTTCATCATTGACCTGCACCCGGATCCAACGGACGGGTTTCGCTCCCAAGGTCACTTTAGTCGCCGAGCCGTCAGTCCTGATGCTCTCAAGCGGCAGCAATATTCCGTCGTCAAAGTACAATACACCGCTATATCGATGATCGTCACCGTAGCTTCCGAATATGTAGACGGTTTCGATCCATCTCGTTTCAGACCAGTTCAGTTGTACCCATGGCTGCTTTTCATTTCGGGATACCCATTCTCCGATGCCCATAAGGCCAAAGATGCCGTCCGCCACATTAGTGGCACGAAAAGCACCGCCAAGTTCCGAAGAAGCCGTTACAACTGCCTCGCCGGCAATATTACCGTTCATTTGACCATCCGGGGTTGTTACCTGCACCGGTTCACTGGGGAAAGAAATATTACCCACCGTGTCATAAGCTCTGACCCAATATTCGCAGGTGGTGTTCGCATGAAGTCCAACATCCAGAAAGCTGGTGATGGTGCCGGTAACATCCTTGATTTCAGCCCCGTTACGGTATATTCTGTACCCTCGAACCCCGGTCAGTTTATCTTCGGAGCCATCCCACGAAAGCGACACCCGGTTACTTCCGAAAGCCTCCGCTCTCAACCTCGCCGGAATAGAAGGCGGCTCCGTGTCGCCAATCTCCCCCGGAAGGGCCTTGACACCGGGAGAAGCCTCTCCTTTTCTGCCTGTACCGGCAGCCCTGATCCTGTAATAATAATCATGGCTAAGTCCCTTGGTAACTTGCCCATCGTAATAGCAACCACCGGTCACGGAAGCGACATAGTTTCCGGTTCCGGGCATAAAACCGGCGGTTGTATCCCTGAACACCTCATAATAGCGGATTCCCGGGTTTACAGGTTCATCCCAGCTTACCAGGGTTCCTCCCAGGTCCGTGGTAGCTTTGACCCCGGTTATCTCTACGGGTACAGAACCCTGTTTCACCCGGATCGTCATCCAGCCATGCCCTTGAATGAAAAAAGAAATTCGGTGATCCGCCACTTGAAGCGACTTTACATCATTTTCAACAATATCGGTTTCCCAAACTTCCTCCGGGGTAAAACTCGCGGAAAAACCGATGGTGACAGAGGAATCTTCACCAAGGGTTTCATGGAAGCGAAAGATGATCCCTTCCCCGTTGGCCTCCGCCGGCTTGGCGGCAGTTAAAAATACGTTGTCCCGGTCGATGTTGATGAAACTGCCTCGAACGGCATCCAAAGGCCCGTCCTGGATGGTATCAAGGACCGAGCATTTTAATTCATTCGTAACTTCATGACCGAATTGGTCCGCCCTTCCCGTTCTCCAGTCGGGCTTGCCGTGAGAACGGATGGAGTATTTGAAGGTAAGCGGTCCGGGTTGTGTATATGGGAAATTCGTTTTCCAGAAATTATCGATGATCCAGCTGTAGACCCAGGGTTTGGGGGTATCATAATCCTTATCCCAACGGCACGTCCTTCTTCCCCCGTACTGCACCAGCGGAGCATGAACCGGGGAGAATGTGATCCCATAGTCCCGGCGATCACTGATGTCGATCCAGCGGTTGACCGCGTAAAAATCCGTATTGGACCAGTACAATTGCTCCATAGGCTGATGGATGTCGGGGTTTACCGAGGGTCGGATCTCCCCGTTCGGGGTCTCATGCTCGATGACAAAGTCCGAAACCGCAAAGGGGAATACGAAAAAAGCCTCTTCCGCGCATTCCGTATAATCCGGAGGGGCGTCACTCTTGACGACTTCATTGATGATATCGATCCGCGGGATGGATTGGTACAACACGATATTCCTTTTGATCCGGTCGGCTCCTCGGGTCGTGCCCTCCGCCGCCAGTATTCCCATGACACACCCGCTTGCGGCGGAGATAGACGCCTGTCTTATGCTGTCCTCGGAAAAAAGATCGTTGCGATAAAGCTCATTTCGGGAAGTATAATAGACAAACTGATTCATTTTGTACGGCGAGGCCTGATCCACCATCTCCCGGTACCCGTTCTCCTTATCAATGATGCTTGAAATCGATCCGGTACTGTCGAGGGTGACCCGGAAATATTTATTTTCTATGGAATTCCCGGTGGTAAGGATATCCGAACCAAAAACCGGATCATCCTTACGCGGATTGATCCGAAAACATTTATAACCCAATCCCGGTACTTCCGGGGCGATAAAAGCCGCCTTACCGTCGGGGAGCCATTGATAGCCAACCGATGCTCCGCTTTCTAAATCTATGATCTCGAAATGTTCGGGAAAGTTCTCTTTTCCCACTTTGACCAGATCGGTCCGTCTCCACACACTGGGATTATATATGACAATCGTTTTGCCATCCGACGGAATCAACCCCTGGATTTCCGAGAATGCCTCTTCCAACAATTGATCGGCAAGTCTCTCCGCCTGAATGGCCTTATTTCTCATCCACATAAACTGATCGTCGGCGGCGTAATATTTCCAGCAGGCCCAGGTGTGTTCATCGGTGAGCAGCATATTATCATACGCCCTCAGGATTTCTTGGTAAGGGTATTGGGCAGCGGAGGTATAAACGCAAGCTAAGGTTGAATAGAGTTCCGCGGCGGGAACTTTTTCATGGTTTACCCGGCTTAGGGCGGTTTCGTGAGCAACCTGCGGTGCACCGAAACTCCAGAAACTTTCGAGGGTTCCCTGGAAAGCCGGGATATCTTGGCTGAAATGGGCTTCAATATACTCGAAAAAATCCTCGACCACCGAATTGATAAATCTGGGATATAAATATTTGTTGCCGTTTTCATCGGTGGCTTCGCTTAAAGCCCTGATGTTTTTCATGACATTGGGGTCAACTCCGGAATTATCCCTGACCTGTGTTAAATGGATCAGATAAGCATCGCACGGATAGTCCTCCCCCTGACGTTCCGGGAGCTTTTCAGCAATCAGCCGAAAGGTCTCTTCGCTATTTGACTGCCGGAATCCAAAATCGTCGAAATGATAGGGCGGACCGTCAAATACCAATAGTCTACTTCCGGGGTTCCTCCCCTTGAGGTAAAACAGCCGGGGGTATTTGGGGCAGTGCCCGTCACTGTAATTCCAGTTTGCGTCCTGGAGACGGAGGGACAGGTACTTGACTCCGGCATTTACCAGCAGATCCACATGGGACCAGGAAAAGCCGGCATCGTCGGTATGGACGAACACTTTCACCGGCCCGGTTCCGAGCCTGTCCTGTAAATACCTGCCGGAAATATAGCATTGCCTGGCGATCTCCTCGGTACCCATACCCTCCGTCGCCATATGTAGATAATCAAAGGGATAGGTAATCCTCCCGGCCTTCAGATATTCTTTGAGTCTCATGATCCAATCGGCATCCTTCGCTATCAACGCGGAACCGTGTAACATAAAGGATGCTTCAATGGGATACCTGAATTGAACGTCTTCCGGCCAGCCTTTGGTATCTTCAACATATTGAAACACCCGCTCCAGATATCCCGGATAGATTTTATGGATCAAATCCTCCTGATAATTGGTATATCCCAGATCGGTATGCATGTCGTGAGCAACATAAATCTTCCAATGTTTGATCTTCATTTGCGCAATCACTACGGCACATACCGCTTCACCCAGGCCTTGCGGATTTTCGAATATGGAGAATTCAACCGGATCGCCGTTGTTTTGCAATTCCGCCACATGAATCTTTTTCCGGCTCATTCCGCAACCGACCGTACTCAGGTGTTCCATATAAGGGGGACGATGAGGAACCGTAATTCTGACCCAGCCTTCAAAAGCGGCGCCATCATTCTCAATTTCCAGCCAGGTTTCAGATTTTAAGATGCCCTGTTCCTCAATGAGCCATGGTGTCTGCTTTACCTGTCGGATGGAAACCTTCTGCAAATCATCCATATCCGATTCCTCCGCTAAAAAAATATTGGAACGGTTAACTCTCTGCCCTCAAATAGACTATTGATATAGCGTTATCTGATATAACGTCATCATACCGAAATGGAAAGCTCCTTGTAAACGGACGAAACTCGGAAGGTCAGTGGACGATTCTCACATCATGGAATCCCAGATAGTCTGTGCCGCACTTACTTTTCGTACCGGGATCGGCCTCTCCGGATGATAGGGAAAATATCAACAAGAATATTGACAAATGATCAAATACGTAATATATTACCTATAAGGGTAACGTGTTACGTATTTGATGGAGGATAGATGATGAAAGGTTCAAAACCGGCCAACCTCTTTGAGAAACGGGCATTGATTTTTGCTAATCTCTTTCTGATAGCCAATAAACTACAGGTCATCAGCGACCAATATCTTACACCATCGGGATTGACCGCAAAACAATGGTTTTTGATAGCGGCCATCCAGCAATTTGATACTCCCCCCACTCTCAGCGAGGTATCAGAGCTTAGCGGCAGTTCCCGCCAGAATGTCAAACAGTTGGCCATCAAACTTGAAAAAAATGATTTTTTACGGATTGAAAAAGATGCACAGGATACCAGGGCAGTTCGACTGATATTGACCGAAAAATGCCGCTCATTTTGGGAACGGCGGGAAATGCAAGATACTCAGTTTATCACGGAGCTATTTAGCTGTCTCGGCGAAACGGAAACCGGCATCCTGTCGGAAAGCGTACAGAAAATCCTTAAACGTGTTGAGGAAATTGTAATTCATTGACTTCACCATTATGGAACTGGGGGATTTGAAATGAGCCAAAAATATCTGCTCGTATCCTTATTGATTTTTGTGATATTCATTGTGCTATTTGGGATTTATATGTCTCAAAATCTAAACCGGGAATATAAAAGGTCCGTAAGACAAGGGTTTGAACTGAATTTTGGAGAGAAAAAAGGTCTATTGACGCTCGATGATATCCGCCATTTACCGAATCCGGTTCAAAAATATCTCATCTATGTTGGTGCCGTTGGCAAGGAAAAGGTCCAAAATGTAAAATTGATTGCCGCCGGGGAAATGAAAATGAATCTCAAATCAGGCTGGTCAAAAATTAATTTTGAGCAATATAACTTCTTCGCCAGTCACCTCACCCGGTTGTTTTATATCAAATTGAATATGTTGGGTATTCCGATCCTGGGTTTGCACTCTTACACTGATGCGAATGCAAGTATGCTAGTCAAGCTCGGGGGGTTGATTCCGGTAGTCGATGTGAAGGGCCGGGAAATGAGAATCAGTGACACAGTCACCCTGCTTAACGACATGTCCATCTTTGCGCCGGCGGCTCTGATTGATAACCGGATCCGCTGGGAGTCCATCGATGACCATACTGCAAAAGCGATTTTCAATCCCGGTTATTGCACGGTTTCCGCGGTATTATACTTTAATGATCGGGGAGAATTGGTCAACTTCATCAGTGACGACCGATACTCCTTGGAGGAGGACGGCTCTTTCAAGAAAATCCGCTGGTCGACTCCAATACGAGATTATCAGGAAAGAAACGGAATCAAGCTCGCTTCATATGCGGAGGCTGTATGGAATAGGCCGGAGGGTGACGATAGCTACTTTCGATTAAAAAATATACGGCAAATTCGTTTGAATTGTGATATGGCGCAATAAGTATGCACTTGCCTTTGAGTATTTTCAGCGCCGTCACAAAAGGACAAACGCCAAATAAATTTTTATCCATATTTAATGTGACAAACGTTCTAAAATCTCGCCAATATGTTTATATTGACTATAACTTTGTGTATCGCCCAACTTCAATGCTTGTTCGGCTCTCGCCCGATATTCGGCAATCCAATCGCGTTTCCCGGAGTTAGCCGAGGTTAAGAAAATGGTACCTTTTATCTGTTGCGGGGATTTGCCGGGATCAAAAG
>DASVMB010000151.1:0-3241 GCA_036384575.1 Bacillota bacterium | reverse complement strand
GTTTCACCGAGGTAACCAAGGAAGAAATGCCCCATAAAGTCTGGAAGGAATACATCAACTGTCCCAAATTCCCCAACTGTGACGAAGTGGCAATGTTAATTAAGCTGGATGATATTCGCCAGAGCTAACAGGATCATCATTAGAAGGCGCGTCTTGCTTCGGAATGAGCGGTAATGTTACGGTGAAGACGCTTCCCTGTCCGGGACTGCTGCTGGCAGTGATTGTACCGCCCAAAGCCTTCGCCAGATCGCGGGCGATGGTCAATCCCAAACCGAACCCACCGTTCTCGCGGTTCCTGGAAGGGTCGGCCCGGTAAAAACGCTCAAATATATAAGGTAAATCAGCGGGGGCAATGCCGATGCCTTGATCACTGACGGCAATTGCCACCGCTTTTTCATTTTTCGTTGCGGATAAGGTTACATTCTTTCCGGCAGGGGTAAATTTATAGGCATTGGTCAACAGGTTATCCAGGATCTTCGTTAAGGCCTCGGCGTTAGTGGCAAGTTGCAACGGCGGCATAGACTCAAGCTCCAGAACGATCCCTTTGGTGCGAAAAAGCGGAATCATCCTCGTGACCAGATCTTTCAGGAATGAATCCAGTTTCAAAAGGGCCAATGTCATCCGTTGAATCGTGACGTCTGCGGCCGCGATTGTCTGAAGGTCGTTGACGAGTAAAGTCAGCCGATCGACCTCTTCGTGAAGGGATTCCAAGTTTTCCCGAGAGGTAGGAATCACCTCATCAATCATCCCCTCCAGATGACTCTTAATGGTGGCAAGCGGGGTCCGGAGGTCGTGGGCCACATCGGCGGTCATCTTTTTTCGCAGTTCATTTCCTTCCCGGAGTCTTTCAGCCAATCGATTCAGGCTTTTTCCCAGTTCGCCGAGTTCATCCCGGGATAGATTCGAGATTCGGGTATCCAGATTTCCGGCGGCCATATCCCCAGCAATCTGATTCATGGCCGTAATTGGCCTGGAAAGACGTTTCGCGAAGTTTACCGCCACCCCGATGGAGATCACAGCCATTATCAGAATCGACCAGAGAATAGAGTCATTAATTGCGGACCGAAACAATTGATCCTGTCTGGAGAACAATGCTTGAATCTGGTTTGTACCAAAGTATGCTGTACCCACCCTGGTTCCGTTAACTATCACCGGCCGAGCCACTAAACGATCGGCACCCCGGCCTTGACCGGCTCCGGGATTCATTCGTCTTCCCCGTCCGCCAATCATAACCATCCGTTGCTGCCTGTCCGTGACATATTCCAGATTACTCATGGGATTAAACCGGACCATCATCGGGTAGTCCGGCCAGCCACCATTTTCCTGATAAAATTGGGCCAGGGCTTGGGTGACCTGCTGCTGGCGGGCGAGCTCATTTCGGTCGAGATAGGTCTGAAATTGGCGGTTGATTGTCAAATGAAGCACCAGGCCCAGAATGAGGACTCCCCCTAACGATACGGCAAGGATCGTTAATGTGATTTTCCTCAGAATCGGGGATTTACTCATCCAGCACCCCTCCAAATTTATAACCGACTCCGAAAACCGTCAGAATATAGCCGGGGGTTTCCGGATTTGATTCGATCTTTTGGCGTAGGTTTTTAATATGACTGTCGATGGTCCGGTCGTATCCCGCGTAACTGTATCCTTGAACCTTCTCCACCAGCTGGCTCCGGCTGTAGACCAGCCCGGGGGTTTGCGCTAAAACCTGCAGGATCCGAAATTCGGTTGGAGTCAGGGTGACCGGATGGTCCTGGATCAGAACCACATGTTTGCTGATATCTATCAGTAATTCCCGGTGATTGAACGATAGAACCGTACCGGACGGGGTGGCCCCGGCCCGGGCCCGGCGCAAATGGGCGTATACTCTGGCCACAAGTTCCCTGGGGCTGAATGGTTTGATCAGATAGTCATCAGCCCCGATGTTTAGCCCGAAGATCCGTTCGTCCTCGCTGGTTTTGGCGGAGAGAATGATCACTGGTATCTCCGAGGTTTGTCTCAGGTAAGTTAATAACTGTTCCCCCGGAATCACCGGTAGCATCAGGTCCAGGATCACCAAATCCAGTTTCTCGGTTTTCAGGAGTTCCAACCCCTGCCGGCCATCGGTCGCGGTACAAACCTCAAAGCCTTCCTTTTCCAGGTAAGCCTTGACAATCTGTTGAATCTTCAACTCATCCTCAATAATTCCGATCCTGGCCATCCGATTACCCCCAGGTGATGAAGACAGTTTAACGTTTCGACCGAATCCGGCAGGGAACTTCAAAGAAGAATGCCAGATAAAGGCGTGGCATGAACTCTCGTATTGTAACTTAAGAATAACCATTTTGTGATAAGAAATCCAGAGGCTTGGCCGAATCTCCACAAAATCTTCACAAGTTCCGCATGAGTCTTCCATGGACCGGTTTTATAATCGGATTGTGAGGTGGTGCCGTGCGGATGATTTCTTATCGGGGTTAAGAATAAAGTGTCCGAATATCTATGGGAATTAGAAAGGAGAAAAAAGAAATGAAAGCAAAACTAGTGGTTATTTTGGCTGTTTTAGCACTAGCCAGTTTCAGCTTTACGGCTTTAGCAGGCGGACGCGGTCAGGTCGGTCGGATGGGTATGGGTGGCCGGATGGGCATGGGCGGCGGGTTGAACGGTCTCAACCTGAGCGCCGATCAACAGCAGTCCATTTTAACCATCAGCCAGGAATATCAGAAGGATACGCTCACTCTTCGCCAGGATCTCCAGAAAAAAAGATTGGAAATGCAGCAACTATGGCAGGATACGACCTTGAAGCAATCGGCTCTTGAGGCCAAGTCCAAGGAGGTCATTGCGCTTCAGATTCAATTGGTCACCAAATCCCGGGTCATGCAGGAAAAGATAAAGAAGGTGCTCACCCCGGAACAGTTGAAGCAGTGGGAAAGCCGCGGAGGCGGCAAGGGTGCCGGCTTGGGTGGCCCCGGGCTGCAAGGTGGATTCTCGGGATTTGCCGGAATGGGGATCTAGATCTATCCTGAGGGCGATCGAAAAGGATGATCGAGAAGGATACTCGAAAGTGATGATTCGAATCATCACTTTCGAATCATCCCCTTCACCGTATCTTGCACCCATCCCTTATTCATGCTACCATGGATGACAGAAGATTATTGGGGGGATGCGCTGATGGAGAGCGGCATAGAGTTGTTGCCCGGAGAAACGATTGATCGTTTGGGCCGGCGGGGACTACGAATCATCCAGAACCCTTCCCGGTTTAAGTCTA
>DASVMB010000150.1:0-7261 GCA_036384575.1 Bacillota bacterium | reverse complement strand
TGCCCGGATCCGGGCGATTAGCTCCTCGACTTTAAATGGTTTGCAAATATAATCGTCGGCTCCGGTTGAAAACCCGGCTAACTTATCCTGCAATTGGTCTTTGACACTTAAAAAAATGACCGGAACGATCCGCCATTGCGGATCGGATCGTATTTTGCGGCAAAACTCAATTCCGCTCTCTTGAGGCAAAATGATGTCGAGTACGATGAGGTCGGGTTGGACTAATCTCAGTTGTTGTTCCGCAGTAACCAAGTCATGACAGACAATGGCCTCAAAACCGTTCTGTTCCAGGGATTCGGCAACCAAATGGGTGATGGTCGGATCGTCATCCACAATTAAAATTTTCGGGGTGGAGGCTGTCTGCGTAAACGGGTCAATGGAGCTAGTTATTTCAGAACTCCCGTTCATTTCATTGAGAATCTCCTCCAGCCGTTCGTTGAGGAAGTTCAGGATACCGGTGCTAAACTCCACTCCGTAGTTTTTTAATAGAATCAAGGCCGTCGCCATCTCGGCGGCGGGGTCGGCAATATCCCACCAGCCGACCATTTGACCCGAACCTTTGAGGGTATGGGCAAAGCGATATATTGTTTCGCAGGCCTGCGCGTCATAACCGTTTGATTTAAGAAACGACAGCGCTTCCTGACATTCGGGCAAGCGTTGTTGGACCTCTTGCCTGAAGATGGCCTTGGCTTTCTCAAGTTTGTTTTGGGCGGGATTTTCTTTCATTTAGCTCACTCCTTTTTTAGTGATGAGTGGGTTTTCAATCCTGATCACCAGCAAATCGGGTTCCTTTGTAATTGATTTGACAGCAAAACCGTTAGCGCTCAACAATCTCTTCAACGAACCCTCAAGTTCCGGAAGGTGTCCCGGATCCGGCAGACCGAGGACTCCGTCCGTAAAACGGGTGACAGTACGAATACTATGAACCAGTGTATCCGGAGATCGGGATAGTAAAAGTAAATATACTGCCCCGGCCATGCTCCGATTGAACCTCGATGGTCCCGCCCAGTGTGTGCATGATGCGCTGGCAAATCGCCAGTCCCAAACCGGTACCTCCGATTTGGCGGCGATCGGAATTGTCTACCCGGAAAAAAGGATGAAAGATATTGGCCAAAGCCTCTTTAGGAATACCCAAACCATGGTCGTATACGGCAATCGCGACCTCGGCGGCGGAGCGTTTGAAGGCTCTAACCTCAATGAGCCCGCCGGCAGGGGAATATTTGAGGGCGTTGGATAGAAGGTTCCCCAAAACTTGGGAGACCCGATCCGGATCAGTTAAGACTTGCGGCAGATTCGGTTCAATTTTTGCCGCCAGGGTATGGATGGGGCTTTGACCCTGATAAATCTGAATATTGCTTTGAATCAATTCGGTTAAATGAACCGGTTGTTTAGTTACCTCAAATCGTCCGGCTTCAATTCTTTGCAAATCCAGAAAGTTATTGATGAGCTCACCGAGGCGTTGAGATTCATGATAAATGGTTGTTAAATACTTTTTGGCCTTTGTAGCTTCAGGGGGTTTTTTAAGCAGCAACTCGGCAAATCCATAGATGCTGGCCAACGGAGTCCGCAATTCGTGGCTAACCGTGTTAATCAGTTCCGATTTCAATTTGTCCAGTTCTTGAACGCGTTTTAAAGACTGCTTTATTTCCAAATGGGCCAGGGAGTTATGTAAAGCAACGGCGATCTGATCCGCCAGCGATATCAAGCGTTTCTGTTCTTCCTCTGAAAAATCGTTTTTTCCGGAACGTCCCAAAGCGATAACTCCAAGCAGTTGGTTGTCGGATGTTAACGGCAGATAAATCTCACTCGCCATGGTCAGTTTTCCCCGTATCCCCTCGGACTGCAACTGGCCTTCATTAAATCTTGCTATCAGGCTTTTTCGTTCCGCGGCCGTACGTCCGACCAAACCCTCATTAAGTTGAAATTTAACGGAACCGGAGTCGATCAAACCCATACTCATCTTGGAAGTCAATTCAGAGCTATCTTCATCATAGAGTAAAAAGGAACCCACCTGGGCATCGGCTTCTTTCATCATCCCGTTAAGAGCGTTTTGTACCAACTTATTCAGCTCGATTGTCTCAGTCAGGCTTTGGCTAAAGCGATAAAGACGGCCTAACAATTCCTCGTGTTTGGAGAGATCGGTAAAGGCCTGTTGAATCTGGTCCTGTTGCGCAAGGATCTCTTCGTTTTGCGCAGCAAGGGATTCTTGTTGCGCCTGCAACTCGGTATTTTTCTCCTCCAATGAAAGCTCATGGTTTTTGATTGTGGTCACCATTTGATTGAAGGCATCGATCATATCCTCAAATTCATCATAGGTATTTGTTTTAGCTGCGAGTTGATATTGACCCTTATTGACAGCCTTGATGCTTTTCATCAAAGTATTGAGGGAAAAAGTAATGCCGCGGGCGATGAATAATCCGACGATGATAGCGGCCAGGGCCAGGAGAAGAGTTAATACCAATGTAATCAGGTAAGCCTCCCGGGATAAAGCCATATACGCAGCAGCCGCTTTATCATGTTTTGCGCTGAGATTATTGAGGACATTAAGCTGAGATTGGAGCGACCGGGTCAATTGCTTTTGGTATCCCGCGCGTTCTTCCTTTATTTGCCGAATATCACCGCTCTCGGCGGCTTTAGTAACAGCATAAAAATAAATTACTGTTGATTCCATAGAGTCTTGAATGGCGGTCTTGATTTGGGAATCTCCGGGGAATAACAGCAGCAGGCGGTTTAAATTTTTTTGGGATTCGGTTTGAAGCTGTTTCAATCTGATTAATTTTTGACGGTTTCCATCAACAAGAAAATTTTCGATATTTGATTCCCCAATCCGGGTATAGATCATAAGCTGAGCGGCTAAGTTCTCAGCTTCACGGTAACGGTCGTCCATCCGCCGTGCGGCGGCAATTCGGGCATTGGAGCCGACATGAACTCCGATAATCACGCCCGCCACGGCGGTGATGATCAAAATATAACCGATGAGGATCTTGGTTTGGATGCGAAACTTCATTGGTAAACCTCCGTGAAAACTTATTGTTCCGTTTTTTGCAGCAGATCGGCGACCACTTGGGTTAATTCCATAGGGCTAAAGGGTTTGCGTAAATAGTAATTCGCCCCGGCTTGCCGGCTTTGGAGCTTGTCTTGCTCCTGGGCTTTGGCTGTCAGCATGATAACCTTTATTTTTTGGGTGACAGGATCCTGTTTTATGCGGCTGCAAAGTTCATATCCGGTAAGACCGGGCATCATCACATCAAGGATGACTAAATCCGGTCTATTTTCTTGAATAAGCTCGGAGGCCTCCAGGCCGTCGGCTGCCTCAAAAAGTTCGTACCCCTCGTCTTCCAGCGTGGCGCTAATAAGAAAACGAATCGCGGGTTCATCGTCGACAATGAGAATCTTAGCCATAGTGCACCTCAATTTACAGTAGTATTTAAACACGAGGAAGAAATATTTTATGAATACATTTAAAAATTCTGACTATAAACTACAAAAAAGTATAGAACAATATTTTCATCGGCAATTTTAATTTATAACTCAAGGTAATTTATTTAGCAACCTAAAAAAAGACTTATGTTATTATTTTTGATATTTTCCTGGATTAGTAAAAAACGGTAAGGTCATCGTTTTTTCTATTTTCATTGTTTATGCGTCTTGATAACCAATATAGATAGTGGAAGGGCAACTTTTTTGATCTGATAATGGTTATCCGTAACTCTCCGGGATTTCCGCACATATGCTAATCACATCCCAGATTTTATTTAGGAAGTGATCTCATGGAGATTTATGTGGTTCAACCCGGTGATACGCTTTACCGGATAGCCCAAAGGTACGGAACAACCGTGGCCGCGCTTCAAAGCGTCAACCAACTGCCCAACCCGGACCGGCTGGTGATCGGGCAGGCGATATTGATTCCCAGTCCACCGCTAGAGCCGCTGCGTTACACGGTTCAACCCGGCGATACCCTTTACCAACTGGCGCTACTCTTCAATACGACGGTTAGTCAGATTGCCCAAGCCAATCAGATCATCAATCCCAACCAGATTGCTGTTGGAACGACCCTTCTCATTCCCGGCTGGTCACAGTTTAACTACCAGGTTCAACCCGGTGATACGCTATCCCTGATCGCCGGGAGATACGGCATTTCGGTAGCCATGATTGCCAAGGTCAATCAAATTGCGAACCCGGCGCTGATTTATCCAGGGCAAATCCTGCGCATCCCACAAATCACTCCCACTAAACCCAATATTGAAGTGCTGGCTTATATCATGGCCAGCGATATATCCGGGATGGAACAGTCACTGCCCCAGATCGGGTCTTTGCTGACATACGGCGTTGTGTTCCAGTTCCCGGTCGACGCCACGGGAGCCATTACCGTGCCGGACAATACAGCCCGGGCGGTAAGTGTTCTCAAGCAATATAATGTCCAGCCGTCCCCTGCAGTTACTAACTGGGGAGCCAACGGCTTTGATTCCGATTTGGCTCGATCTATCATCGGTAATGATACGGTCAAAACCAGGACGATCAATAATATATTGACTATTCTCAATCAATTCGGTTTTGCCGGAGTAAATATCGACTTTGAAAACATGTATCCTGACGATCGGACTCTCTTTAACAATTTTATCCGGGATCTGGTGGCAGCTTTGAAACCCCAAGGATATTCGGTATCGGTGGCGGTGCCGGCAAAGTTCTCCGACCAGCCCAGCGCAGCCTGGGTAGGAACTTTCGATTATGCTACGCTGGGGCAGTTGGCGGATTTCATTTTCCTAATGACCTACGAGTGGGGATGGATCGGGGGACCGCCCATGGCCATCGCCCCCATCAATCTGGTGCGGCGGGCTCTGACATATGCCACCTCACTGATTCCACCAGCCAAAATACTTCAGGGGATCCCGCTATACGGGTATAATTGGCCGATCCCTCAATCTCCCGACCGGCCGGCGGTTCCCGTAAACTTGGTTGAAGTTTATGATCTCGCGCTCCGGTACGGGGTGAATATCAATTATGATTCTCAATCGCAAGCGCCCTGGTTCCGGTATACCGATGAACAGGGGCAACAGCATGAAGTGTGGTTTGAAGACGCGCGATCGATCACGGCGAAATATACCGCGACCAGGGATTTCAACTTACGGGGTGTCGGGTACTGGAGTTATTGGGGAAATCCTTATGGCTTCCCGCAAAACTGGGTAATTCTAAACGATATGTTTCGTGTGGTAAAGATCCCGGCAGGGAGTTAAGCAGTGAGCAGCCGGTGTAATTTTCCAAAAGCCGAATGACGTCGGCAGAATCCCCCGGATTTCCGGGAATTCGTTCATTTTTGGTGACTTTAAAAAGGAATGGATTGACAAATAAAATGAACGCATTATAATAATGAATGCATTCATTTTATTTTATATAAAGGGGTGTCTTCCGTGAAACTGAGAGAGCAGAAACGACTCCGGTGCGAACAAGAGATTTTTGCGGCGGCCATGGAATTATTCAGAATGAAAGGGTTTAGTCAAACAACCATGCAAGATATTGCCGATAAGGCCGAAGTAGCCGTAGGCACTCTATACAATTATTTTGATTCCAAGGGGGACTTGCTTATCTCCTATCTGTCGGCATCCAGCGGTTCCATTATGGAAAAAGCTCAGGTAGCAATAGAAAAGGAACATCCAGATCCGGAAAAGGCTGTTTTGGAGTTATTCGGGATTTTCTCGGAACTGTTTACTTCCCACGAAAAGAGTCTATGGAGGGAGTATCTATCTGCGGCATATAACGATTCAAACAAGTTAAGCGGGCGCATCTGGGGGACTCAACAAGGATTTCAGGAATTGCTGGTTAAGTTGATAGTTGATTTCCAAAAGGAGAAAATCATCAACCCCAATCTGAACCCGGCGGTTGCGGCGTCGGTTTTATACAGCTCTTTTTTCCTCCAATTTCTGCGGTACATCAATACGGATTTGTCCCTATCCCAATTACTGCAAGATCTCAATGCTCAAATCTACGTGACCTTTCAAGGGTTAAATAATCATTAAACCGTTGCGGAGTGTGGTAACGATGAGAAATATACTACTAGCCATAATGGTATTCTTTTTGTTTTGGTTGGGTTTTCAAAGCAGGGCGCTCGCAATAGCCGACATCAACGAATCGGGGGCTTCCGCCGGAGTTTTAAAGACAACCACTATTATTACAGGTACCATCATTGCCGGGGAAGCGACCGCATTATTGCTGGGGGTGCATGTCTTTGCCGGCGGCGACAATCCGTGGATCTCGTCGAAAAATGATCTTCTTTTAATATTGGATCTCATCACGGGGATTGGCATGGTCTATTTGGCAGCAAGCGACTCCGGCTTTTATGACTCCCCAATCTTTCTGGTGCTATCGAATGTCGCTTTGCTCACTCATGGTTACCGGGAATGGGAGTATCTTGGGGGAAGCCCCAATTCTTTCTGTGCCAATCTACCGTTATTTATCGTCAACAATCTCAAACTGGTTGGGTTAGTTTCTGTCTCAGCCCAAAGTATTTCGTTGAAGATCAATTTTATTAATTTTTAAAAAGGCAGCCTACATGAGATAGTGGATAGGGATAGATTGAGCCGGCGACATTAAGTATGATCCATAAACTGGAATGGATTTTATTGACTCTATAGCGTTAAAGAGCTATAATGAAAAAACAAGGAGGCGATGAAATGGCGGAGAAAATCAGTGTGTATGTGGATAAGGAACTGCATCGCGCTCTTAAGACAGAGGCGAGTTTACGGGGCAAGTCCCTTTCAGAATTCATGGTTGAAGCGGCAGTGCGTACACTTCATGCTCCGGACCGGAAGATGTCTTCGTCCAAAATGGATCATATTCGTAATTCCGTAAAAGGGACTATCTCGTCAGAAGAGCTCAGAGTTATGCGGAATGAGGGCAGGCAGTGATCAGTAACCGTTTTGTTGTTGATGCGTCGGTAGCTTTGTCATGGCTTCTGCCGGGAGAGGATACCAACCAGACTTTGCTCTTGCGCGACTATGCCGTAAAAAACAGCCGCGTTGAATTGCTTGTTCCACCAATTTTTTGGTATGAAGTAGCAAATGTCCTTTGGGTAGCGGCAAAGAGGGAACGAATAACCCAAACAGAAGCCACGCAAGCACTTGAAGCTCTTTTCGATTTTCAGCTTGATGTTTGGGTGGCGGACCCGGTCGACAGTCTTTCAATTGCTTTTAATCAGAATCTTGCCGTATATGATTCCGCTTACTTGAGTACAGCGGTCCAGTGTCAGGCAACTTTATGGACGATA
>DASVMB010000149.1:0-2087 GCA_036384575.1 Bacillota bacterium | reverse complement strand
GATGGCGTTATGGAGGAGGGCGCGCGTACCGTGTACGCGAGACCCGGATGTTGCTGAGGGGTGAGGACATCTCACCCGGGAGTGTTTTGCGCAAGAAAACAAGCCAGCGCAATCGAATTGACCTTAGCCTCCGGGGGATCAGCCCTAGAAGTTAAGATAATCGGTACTTTCGCCCCCATGACCACTCCGGCGCTGGGGTATCCGGCGATGATGCTGAAAGATTTGTAAAGGATATTCCCGCTGACTAATTCGGGAAAGATTAAGACATCCGCCTCACCAGCCACCGGGTCCCCGTTTAAACCCTTAGTAACAGCGGCGTCGTGACATAAAGCGTTATCCAAGGCTAAGGGACCTGAAACCACACAATCGCCAAAACGTCCACTTTGGCTCATTTCTTTAAGCTTCCCCGCTTCAACAGAACTGGGAATTTTGGGGTTTACAGCTTCCAAAGCGGAGAGAACCGCCACTTTCGGCGGATTGTACCCCAAGGCCCGGGCTACACAAATCGCATTTTCAATAATGATTTCCTTGGCCCTCAGATCGGGGTTAATCATAATCGCGGCATCGCTGATCAAAGTCAACCGACCCCGATTTGGTATGGAAATAGCCCCAACATGGGTAAGCATCCTTCCGGTTTTAATTAAATGCTTTTCTGTATTAAGCAGCGGCCGGAGAAAATCTGCCGTCGGGATTAAGCCTTTCATCATCAAATCAGCTTCTCCCCTGGCCAGGAGTTCCGTTCCCAGCTCAGCTGCTTGTTGAAGTGAAGATGCATGATGAATTGTTATTGCCAAATCCGAAAAATCGTTGAATGGCGGAACTTCACCGGTAGTAATGAAGATAGGCTTTACCCAACCCGCTTTGGTTGCCTCCGACACTGCGTCAAGTACCACCGTTTCCTGGGCAGCCACCACCACCAGTCGCAAGGGTTTACTTCCGGGCAACTCTTTTTTTAATGCATCAAAACTCTTAATCATTCAATCACATCCATGATTCAATCATATATTCAAGGCTGTATTGATATATCAATAGTCTAACTAAATATCCAACAACCCGGCTTCATCATCCCCCTCTCCTTGAGAGGACTCATAGGACTATAGAAAATCGTTCTAGTTTACAAGATATATTCCTGCCAGTTTATTACATATTTCACAACGAAACACGCAAAAGACACCAAAAATGGAAACCCGCCTTATTACTGTCATGGAGGTGTTTTTTATTATAAGCAAAAATGATTTCGTGGATTTGGTGATTTTCGTGGTTAAAAAGTTTCTCTGTAAGCCTATTTTATTCACAACGAAACACACAAAAGACACGAAAATGGAAACTCGCCTTATTGCTGTTATGGAGGTGTTTTTTTATCATAAGCAAAAAATGATTTCGTGGATTTGGTGATTTTCGTGGTTAAAAAGTTACTATCTGTAAGCCTTTTTTATTCACAACGAAACACACAAAAGACACGAAAATGGGAATGGTTTTATTGCGGCCATGGAAGTATTTTATCTATCATAAGCCAAAAGGATTCCGTAGATAACCTTATTGAGAATAAAGCTAATAAAAAAAATCACCCCTGAAACCCGGGATGATTTGAGTTTTTAATACGAGTATCTCGCGAATCATTTACGAATCGATGAAATGACTAGACTCCGGATCTTTGAACTGGTTACCGTGGCCTTGGTCAACCCCGGTCACGCCCGGTCCGGGAGTCGCCGGCCTCACGCTGAGAGGGACTGCCCCCGGTCTCGGATCGTTTATCGAAACCCCTTACGGGGCGCCGTCCCCGGAATGAACCAGTTGAACGATTGCTGCCTGTCCGGCGTCCCGAAGTGGTCACAACCTTGTTACGATTGACCCGGGAGTCGGCAACCGGAGAAGTTGCGGGATCCGATACGCTCCGGAGGAAGGGGTGATCCGTCACCACCCGGATGGGTTTGGCGATCATGCGATTAATACTTTTCAGGTACGGTTCCTCCTCAAGATCGCAAAACGAGAGCGCCACCCCGCTCGCGCCGGCCCTTCCGGTGCGGCCAATCCGGTGCACATAGGTCTCGGGCACATTGGGAAGATCAAAATTGATGACGTGGGAC
>DASVMB010000148.1:0-6362 GCA_036384575.1 Bacillota bacterium | reverse complement strand
TACTGGTTACACCGTCGGAAATGATGAGGCTGCCGGTGAAGCCGCTACAACCATAAAATGCATAAAAATCGATGCCGGTTACACTACCGGGAGTGGTGAGACTGCCCGTAAAGCCGCTACAGCCATAAAACGCATAATAACCGATACTGGTTACACTGTCGGGAATATTGAGCTTACCCTTGAAACCGCTGCAACCCTCAAATGCGCCGTTGCCGATGCTGGTAACGCCGTTCGGAATCACGAGATTGCCCGTAAAACCGCTGCAATTGGCAAATACCATCTCCGCGATGCCGGTAATGCCGGCCGGAATAGTGAGACTGCCGGTGAATCCGCTGCAATCTCTAAATGCATTGTAATCGATGCTGGTTACGCTATCCGGAATTGTGAGGCTGCCGGTGAAGCCGCTGCAACCATTAAAGGCATCACTGCCGATACTCAATACACCATTGGGAATGGTGAGACTGCTGAAACCGCTGCAGCCAAAAAATGCACCGGGGTTGATCTGCTCTAGATTGGCAGGAAGAATAAGACTGCCCGTCAACCCGCTGCATCTTGAAAATGCGATATTGCCGATACCGATTAAGCTATTTGGAAGGTTGAGACTGCCTGTTAACCCGCTGCAATTATAAAATGCACCGCCACCAATAGAAGTGATCCCGTTTGGTAGGTTGAGACCGCCTGTTAATCCGCTGCAATTATAAAATGCAAAGTTACCGATATCGGTAATACTATTTGGTAATAGAATTTTCTGGAGTATGATATTATTTCCGGTATTATCGAAAGCCCCGTCCGGTATCTGGTTGTAAGCGCAAGCCGCCTCCTGGAGATCGAGGTAAGTAAGTCGTCCGGCGCCGTTTGTAGCCATACTTTTCAGGCTGCCGAAATCAGCGCTGGAAAGAGAGTAGCCGTTGGTGACAATCTTCAGGCTGGCAATGGAGCTGCGATCTCCCCCGGCGGCTTCGTCCAACTTGGCCGTAAAAGAATCCCCCGAATGGATGGTAACGGTGATCAAATCCGGTGGGGCCGCAGCAACATACGCGAATGAGATTGCGGCGATCACGATGAGGGTGAACAATATCATCAGCACCCCATGAATTTTTTCTGCTCCTTTTTGTTTCATCAATATCTTTCCTTTCCTACGAATACATACTTTAAAGTTTTCCATTTTCATTTTACCGTTCGCCGCTTAACCGCCACTCAACCACGACTTAACCGTCACTAAACGGAGTTGATGCAGAAACGAATAAAACCCTTGGAGGCCAAGGGTTTATCAAACATTTTGGTAAAACAATAAAAGTAATTTTTTTCGAAATAGGGTTCGTTCTCTCTACTTTTTTGCGTGCAAGCCACGCGACTCCTCCCCGCACGGGGAGGAGTCACGTCCATCGGACGTGCAACCACCATGCTTCGATGCGATCATGACAACAGAGCCGGACTTTTCCCTTTCTCCGTGCGGGGAAAGGTGGCCTCTTAAGGCCGGATAGGGGTGGAAACCCCTTATCCGGATACTTCCCGAGGTATCGTAAACATCACCCGGGTGCCTTTGCCCGGTTCACTCTCGATAATCAAGCTTTTGCCGAAAAGCTTCCTGAGCCTGAAATTAATATTCCATAGTCCGATTCCCTGGCTGACATCGTCCTGAAGTATCTTGGTCAATTTTTCCGGAGGAATGCCTGAACCATCATCCGCCACTGAAACGAGAAGGCCTTCATCACGATTTTTGACTGTGACCCTAACCGTGCCGCTGCCGCCTTTTTTTCGGATGCCGTGATGAATCGCGTTTTCAACCAGGGGTTGGATGGAAAGCGGAGGTATTTGGACGTCGAGATTTTCATCGATTGCAAACTCCACTTGCAGGTTGGCACCGAAACGCGCCTTTTCGATCTCTACGTAGGATTTGATCAGACCAATCTCGTTGGTTATCGGAACAAACATCTCCAAGTTTTTGAAATCAAAGCTTTGTCGCAGGTAATTGGCAAATTCCTCAATCAACTGGCGTGCCTGTCCGGGATCGGTATCGCAGAAGGAAGAAATGGTATTCAGGGTGTTGTAAAGATAATGCGGTTTGATCTGCGCTTGCATAAACGCCACCTCCGTGGTGATGGCCTTATCTACGGAGGTCTTCAGATTGACAAGCGTTTTCACCCTTGCCAGCAACTCTTCCGGCTCAAAGGGCTTCGGCAGGTAATCATTGGCCCCCGCCTCAAAGCCCGTGACGATATCGGCTGTGGCAGTCTTGGCCGTAAGCATCAGCACCGGGAGGTCAAAATGGGATTTGCTCTCCCGAATTTTTTGGCAAACCTCATACCCCGACATTTCCGGCATCATCACATCCAACACCACCAGCGAATATTCGCAGCGCCCGGCTAGTTCCTCCAGGGCGGCTTTGCCGCTATTTGCCGTGATAACGGCGTATCCACCGATCTTTAGGATGGCTCCCAAAGATTGCAGATTAACAGCATCATCATCCACCAACAAAACCCGGGTACTGGTCCCGGCCTTCTCCAATGTAACCGGTTGTTCCTCAAAGGAAGCCGCAACTAACTCAAGTGCGTATGCGGGTGCGGGTAAGGCCATACTCGATTCATCCTCAGCCGGGTACTCGTTAGCGTTCTCACCCGCAAGAACACTTGCGGCCGGCAAGGTGAAATAAAACGCGGAACCTGCTCCGGGAGTAGACTCCGCCCGAATCTTCCCTCCTTGCAATTCCACCAGTTGTTTGGTGATGGATAACCCAAGCCCGGTTCCGCCATGTTTCCGTGTCAATGAGGTATCCAACTGCTCAAAAGATTTGAAGATATCTTCCAGCTTGTCCCCGGGGATTCCCTCACCAGTATCGCTGACGCAGACCTCCAGCATTTTACCGATGACCTTGACCTCAACCTTGATATAACCACGGGTGGTAAACTTGACGGCATTGCCGAGCAGATTGTACAAGATCTGCACCACCCGGTTTTCATCCGCCAGCGCCGGCGGCAACCCGGCCGGAATCTCGTAGATAATTTCATACTCCTTTGCCTTGGTTAACTGCTGAAAAACTTTAACCACCGTCGAAATCATGCCGTCCAGTTTTACCGGTTTGATGTTGAGCCGGATGTCGCCATGTTTCAGCTTGGAATAATCCAGAATATCATTGATTAGATTTGCCATTCTCCGGCTGCTGGCAGCGATGATCGATAGATTCTGCTTTTGCCCGCCGGTAAGTTCACCCTCGGAACCCCGTAGTGTGGCCTCGGTTACCCCCAGGATACCGCTTAAAGGGGTCCGCAATTCATGGGAGGTATTGGCCAGGAATTCATCCTTGATCTTGTCCAGTTTCAACAGTTTTTCCGACAAAGCCTCGACATCGTGGAAAGTGGTTGCAAAGCGGCGCGCCAATACCAACGACTGCATCAGCAGCAAAATTAATAAACAGAGTTGGGCTATTTGACCGTAACTAGATTGAATGATATTGTTCTGGGCCAACATAATCCGCCCGGCGCTGATGAACACTGCCAATGACCAGATCAGGACCAGTAAGGCGTCGTTTTTATGATTTAGAAAAGCTTTCGTTAAGCAGATTATTACATAAAAACCGGTGACGATTGCCGCGGTCCGAACTAGGTTAATCAAACTTGTATAAAAAGAAGCCGGGGTAAATAAGAAAATTGCCGTCATCATCCCGCCATAAACCAACACCGCCTTGAGAGCCTTTGAAGGGGTTTCCGCCGGGAATAGCTGTGCCACAAATAAGAGAACAATGACTGGAAACCAACACAATGTGATACAGGCAACAGCGGTTGTGACTTGATAACTCATCGCGGGAGCCAGCCGGTTGAGAATATAATCTCCGAAAACTCCGGTCCGGCTTATAAACATCAAGCACAACAATACAAAATACAAACTGCTCTTATCCGCGGGCCGCAACAGGAAAATCACCAGATAATAAAAGGCCATCACCGCCAGCGCGCCGATCAACAGGAAATCGCGAACGGCAATTTTCCGATATCCGGCCCAAATCCGTTCCGAGGTGCCCAAGGCCATGGGATACCATATACCGCCCCTGGCATGGGTAAAGTTAGCCACTTGAATGATGAGCTCAAAGCTGGTTTTGTCCGGGGTAAACTCCACTATCTTCGGCAGGGACTGAGGTTCGGACTGCTCTCGGTTGATACCGACTTTACCGTTGGCCGAGACCAGTTTATTATCAATATATAATCTATAGGAAGTTGAAATGGTTGGAATCCTTAAGGCTAAAGTTATTCCTCGGGGAGCGTTGACTACCTGCAGCCGGTACGTGGCATAGCCGAATCCCGGGAGTTTTTTCCCCCCGATCCGGTAGTCATTCCACACTCCGTACACTCTAGCCTCAAGATCAGGCGCTTGATTAAGCTTTAGATCCCGGTAAGTCAGGAGCTTTTGCCAGTAAAAATCCCACTCTCCATTCAATGACAATAGTCTGCCGGGGTTCCAGTCGCGCAGGTCCAAGCGGCCGTCTATCGGATGGATCCGGCCATTCATGGGTTGCGATAAATAAAGTATCCCGGTCAAAACAATTCCGGCAATGATCATACCGGACAGAAGCAGTACTTGCCACTTATTAGCCGCTCGTTGAGTCTCCATCCTATAATTCCCCTTGTTTTTTCCTTATCCGACCATGATATATTCTGCTAATTTCATTCCCACAGAAAATAAGGTTGGACGCTAGCAAAAGTGACCAAGGGGTAGCGTCCCACCAGGCAATCAGGTATCCGGGGGCCTTTGGAATCAGCGGACTACAAGCTTTCTATTACTATAGTAACACTTGCCACTTAACAGCTACTGAACCGCTACCGGGAACCATTTGGACAGTTGGCGGACTCGAATCTTCCACTAACCCAGCAGCTTCTTAAATCCGTCATCCGGTTCCCGACGCAGCTTTCTTTCGATTTCATTCCGGTAAATATCATGATACCGGTTGGCTGAGATGAGATCATTCATGAGGACCAAAGCCTCAATCAGCCTGTAATTCAGCTCCCGGTGCAAAGGTTCATGGACTAAACCCTGCTTCATCCATTCCACGGTTTTTTGATGATTGCCGGTGGTTTTGAAATACTCCGCCATCCCGATGAGCAGCCGGATGAATTGATCCTTCAGCATCTGCCGGTTACGCTCTATCCAGGTAAATTGCATACCCGACAGATAGTCGCCGTTATAGAGCCCCGCGATTTCTTCATATTCCATGAGGTTGCTCCGGTTCACGTTTCCAGATCTTGCCGCAAATTCCCGGAACCGGCAGTAATCGCAGTCGAACCCGGCGGCGTCGAATCTGTAGCTGTTCCGATCATGTTGTATCGGAACGGTCACTCCCTGCTCGCGCAAAGCCTTTTTCACATAGTAAAGGGTGGTATTGAAATGGATCAACGCCCGGTCGCCGTCGTATTCCTCCCACAAGCTATCGCAGATTTCACTGCGGTGCGCAAATTCACCGCTGCGGTCAATCAAAAATGCCAGTAGTTCCTGGGCTTTCTCCGTGCGAAATTTAACCTCGGAAACTCCACTCGTCACTGTGAACTTACCGAAACACTGGACCCTAACTGTGGCCGGTTTCACCCGAAGCTCTCTTACCGCAGCAATTCGGTTCAGGGTTTCTTGCAGCCGTTCGGCGGTTACGGGCTTCATCAGATAATCCAGCGCATTCAGGCGGAAAGCTTCGACAGCGTACTGATTATATGCAGTTACAAAAACAACGGCTATCCATTCCTGTAAGTCAATGATCCGGGTAGCGAGCTCTATACCGTCCATATCCGGCATCTCGATATCCAAAAAAGCGGCATCGATCGTATTGGTTTCTATGAATTCCAGCGCGGCCAGCGGGCTGGTAAACTTGGCCACGATCTCCACCAGGCCGCTTTCTAACAGCAGCCTCTCCAATTTCGCCACGGACGGCTGTTCATCATCGAGAATAATCGCCTTAATCAATCCGGTTTCACCTCCGGCGGGATTAGAAACATGACCCGGGTGCCCTTGCCAGGTTCACTCCGGATAGTAAGTCCATGACCAAAAAGCTTGCGGAGCCTTGCGTCGATATTCCACAAACCTACTCCCCGGCCGGAATCAACCTGAAGGAGATGTTCCAGTTTTTCCGGGGGGATCCCGGCGCCATCATCCGTCACATCCACGAGTATACCTTCCGGAGTACTTTGAACTGTAATGGTGACCGTACCATTGCCGCCTTTCTTGCGGATCCCGTGGTGAATCGCGTTTTCCACCAATGGTTGAATGGACAGTGAAGGTATCTTTACCTCAACGGCTTCATCGATCTCAAACTCCACTTTTAAATCAGCGCCAAAACGGGCTTTCTCTATCTCCGCGTAGGATTTGATCAGATTCAGTTCATCGGC
>DASVMB010000147.1:0-3871 GCA_036384575.1 Bacillota bacterium | reverse complement strand
GCCCGCTCCTTGATGGGAAACCAACGTGCCGCAACCTTGGTAACCGCATTTACTATCAACGGCTGACCGATGGCAATCCCAATTTGAAAAATCATCACCCACATGTAACTTGAGGCAAAAAAACCTCGCAGCAGGCCAGATATTCCGGTTAACACCGCACCCAAGCCCACCGCAGTCCTAAAACCATAGGTGTCAATCACCCATGAGGCCGGAATTGAGACGAAAATATAGACGATCATGAATACCATTGACAACATCCCGATGCCGAGATCGGATACGTGATAGAACGCAGCAGCTTGACTGGTGATAGAGGCGAATGTGATCCACAGTAGCTGTTGAATGGCCATGATCGCCATAAAAACCCCGAGAATTACCCACCGATAGGTATACGTATGTTTTTCCACCGAAGCAGCCTCCTGTTTGCTGTGAATTATGAAAACACGGCTCTCATGAGGATTATACTCCCTGAACCGTTCGGTTAGTAATTCGTTCGCGGCGGGGTTTTTCCTTTATTATTTGAACGGCCCGAGGGAACCGCTCAACCCGGGCCGTTTGATCCTGCTTATCATATTGGGAATTTATCTTCCTACTTCTTTGTGATTGGGATCCACACCTCGCAACGATAGTCGGGGTCGTTCATTCCTTCTTGCGGATAAACCTCCAGTTCCGGTCCATCAGCGTGTTCATATCCTGTCGCCGGGAACCACTCGGAGAAGATCCGTTCCCAGACTTTTTGGATGGCATCGGGCAACGTTCCGACGGAAGGGAAAACTGCCCAAGTTTCTGCAGGGATCTCCTTGACCATCCAGCCTTCCGGCAGGTCTGCGGTACCACGGCCGGATTCTGCGGCGATCATATAGGTTAACTCCTCTTGTTCAGGGCTGAACTCCATACAGATCCCCAACAGATCCTTACCATCCATCAGTTTACATATCTTATCATAGGAACCGTCCTCACAAAACTCATCCCAAAACTTAGGTATCCGCCGTAAATTCTCCCCGTCCCTGGTAGTCACCCGGATGCCCTTTCCCAGCACCCGGAAAGCTTGCTTCTCGATGATCTTATAATCCATTTCCTCTGCCCCCTTCACCGAAATGTGAAAGGAGATGCGCGGATAAGCCTTGAGCCCCATCCCCCTCCCGCGCGCCTCCGAAGGGTTGAGACCGTGAACCTTCCGGAAGGCCTTGGCGAAAGACTCCGGGGAGTCATAACCATACTTCAGCGACACATCCAGCACCCGGATATTGGAAGCAGCCAACTCCTGCGCGGCCAGGGTCAATTTCCGTTTCCGGACATACTCCGCCACGGTAACGCCGGTCAAAATATGAAACATCCGCTGAAAATGAAACGGCGAGGCGCATGCCACCCGGGATACCTCCTGAATATCGAGAGGGGCCTCAATATTTTGCTCCAGGTAGTCCAAGGCCCGATTCATACGTTCCAACCAGTCCAAAGCCTCTACCCCCTTTCGCAATGATGATAACATACACCGCAGAATCCGTCCTGTTTTTCCGTGCTCTTTCCTGTCAGTCTGAATATTATTCCTGAGACGTGGGTTTTTCGACTTTCGGTAATTTTCGTTCCCGGATGGTTTGATGTTGAAACTCATTGGATAACACGCTGATGTTCCCGTCCATCTCCAGCACCGCCAGGTCAACCTCTTCCACAGTGGATACGCCATGTTCACGGATGGCTTCCATCAATTCGTCCATGGTCAGCTTGGCCTCACGAAGCTTGGAGTGGTTCAATTTCCCTTTGTATACCAAAAGAATGGCTTCCCCTTGAATCAGCCGGCCGAACTTGGGGAACCGATATAAAAGGAACTTAAACAGATAATTTGTGATAAATAGTGTTGCAGCCGCCACCAACCCCCCGAAGAGCGAGGTATCCGGCCCCACCATCGCATTTTGCACCGCATTGCTGATCAACATAAAAAAGACCAGATCAACGATGGATAGCTGCGATAGCTCTTTTTTCCCAAAAACACGAATGGCGATGACGATAAATAGATACACCGCCAATGTACTGATAATAATATTCCAAAAGCCACCCGGCAACAAGGATCACCTCAATCCGAGCAAATCATTTCACAGGATGCGCGAACTTATGCAACCCTTTCTTAAATTCTTTCCATGATCCTGCACAGAAAATCCAAAGTCTGATGTCGGAATGTCTAAATTCAATCAAGGCACGAGGCATGAGGAGCGAGGCAAGAGTATTGTAAGTCACTTATAATGGTCTAAAATCTGAATGTAGCTGTCGAAAGTCCAGAGTCTAGTGACTTTTGACCCACCATTTCATCAAACACAAAAAGGCCTGAACCTCACGGCTCATGCCTCTTGCCTATTCCCTATTGCCTATTGCCTGTTGCCTGTTGCCTAAATCGCCTACGGGGTTACGGTCATAATCTTCCGGGCGATCTCGGGATAATGCGCCACAAATCGCAGTTCATACTCTGTTAACGGCTTTTGGGTGTGAACATTGGCGTAGCGAACCAAGTCCAGGATCTTCTTGGCCTCGTCATCATCATGGAACTCGATCTCAAGCTTATCGTAGACATTACGGAATCCTTTAATGCCACCGTATTCGCCGGTGGTAATCATCCGGCCGGTCTCAATGATCTCCGGCTCACCCCGGCCCAACTCTTCAAAATCGAAGAGTTCATAATTTTTCCTGTCTTTGAGCGCCCCATCGGCGTGAATCCCGGATTCATGAGCAAAGGCATTGGATCCCACGCCCACTTGATTAATACAGAGCGGTACATCGAATGCATAGGACGCGTACTTGGCCAGTTGCCAACTTTTTGAGAGATCAACCGCCGGATCGAGTTGATACTGCTTGGAAAAGCCGCTCGACTTCAAGAGCGCGAGCAAGACCGCGACCAAGTCGGCGTTTCCGGCCCGTTCCCCCATTCCGTTAACCGTGGTATTAATATAAGCATCCACCCCGCTGTCAATCGCACCCTTGGCTCCCGCCACCGAACAAGCCACCGCCATCCCCAGGTCGTTATGGCAGTGTAACTCAATATCGATCTTTACATCCTTGGCGACTGCGCAAATCCGATCATAGATGGTAAAGGGATCATCGTAACCCAAAGTATCGCAATACCTCAGACGGTCGGCGCCCGAATCCTTGGCGGCCCGGGCGAACTCGATTATAAAATCCAGTTCAGTCCGGGAAGCGTCCTCGGCATTGACCCCCAGTGTTTCAATCCCCAGCTCCTTGGCTTTTTTAGCCGCGGCAACCATGTCGTTGATAACGTCCCGGCCGGTTTTCCGCCCTTGATACTTCCCATTTATCAGCTGCTGGGAAGTGGAAGCCGAAATATTCAGATGCTTAATTCCGGGCACCTGTTTCAGGGCGAATTCCACATCACCGGGAACAGCCCGGATCCAGCCCTCAAGTTTAATCGGGGCTAATACATTCATCGCCGCCAACTCAAGGTTGGCATTTAAGTAATTGATCTCATGACGCGTGGTGGGGAAACCAAATTCACTCTGGTAAATACCCATCTCGTTTAACATCAGATTAATGATGGTCTTCTCCAGTTTGGCCAGTCCCAGCCGGGAAGTTTGAACCCCGTCACGATTGGTGACATCAATAAGTCGGATCAAATTGGCCATCTTGACTACCTCCCCTTAGAGATAAAGTCCAAATCTACCGTCTCCGAAAAGTAAATTTTAATAAACAATATAGTATAACGCATGAAAGATCAAGACCCCTTGCTCAAGAGTACAGTATACATGCAACTTCCGATTCGTATTACTCCACCATCCCCTTGAGCGCTTCCGGGTCAAGAATACGGATGGAAGCCAAATGAAAATCAATAACCCCCTCATCCCGCATCCGGCACATCTCCCGGGACATGGAG
>DASVMB010000146.1:0-1516 GCA_036384575.1 Bacillota bacterium | reverse complement strand
TAATTGTACGGCCAGATTGCCGATAGCCGTGGCTTCCACCGGACCTGCGAGCACCGGTTTATTGGTGGCGTTGGCGGTAAACTGATTTAACATTTCATTTTGGGACCCCCCGCCTACCACATGAAGAACAGAAATGGGATGCCCGGTTATCTCCTCTAACCCTTCAAGCGCCATGCGGTACTTCATCGCCAGGCTCTCCATGATGCAGCGGACCACTTCGCCCCGGGTCCCCGGCAATTTTTGGCCGGTTTCGCGGCAAAAATTCCGGATCTTTTCAGTCATCCGTCCCGGGGAGCCAAAGGGTTCGGCATCGGGATCGATCAGACATCCGAATGGTTCCGCTGTAGCAGCCTCGCCGAGTAACTCTCCGAAGCCGGTAACCGTCCCGGGCTGGTCCCACTCACGCTTGCATTCCTGGAAGATCCAGAGTCCCATGATATTCTTGAGTAACCGGGTGGTGCGATCGATTCCTCCCTCATTGGTATAATCCAGCCGGAAGGTCGTGTCATTGATCTGCGGCGCCGGAAGCTCCACCCCCATCAGGGACCAGGTCCCACTGCTTAAATAGGCAAAATCAGTCACTTCTGCCGGAACCGCCACCACAGCACTGGCTGTATCATGTTCCGCCGCGGCGATTACCGGGAAACCGGGAATACCCAAATCGGCCGCCAGATCCGGTTTGATCCTGCCGATCACCGCCCCGGGCTCAACCAGTTCTGCCAGGATGGATTGGGGGATCGCAAGCTTATCTAAGAGCATCCGGGCCCAATCCCCGGTAGTCGGATTCAACATCTGGGAAGTACTGGCAATTGTATATTCGGATCGTTTCTCGCCGGTTAGGAAGAAGGCCAATAGATCCGGTATGAAAAGCAACGTCTCCGCCTGGGCGAGTAAAGGAGAATCATTAAGCTTCAGCGCCAGTAATTGATAGAGGGTATTGAATTTCAAAAATTGGATTCCGGTCTCCCGGTAGATTTCTGTTTTGGAAACCCTTTTACAGGCCGCCTCGATCATCCCGTCGGTGCGACTATCCCGGTAGTGATAAGGGTTGCCCAGCAGTTCCCCGGAGGCGGTCAACAGACCGAAATCGACCCCCCAGGTATCGATGGCCATCCCGGCCAGATCAGATTCCCCTTTTTGCTTGTAACGGAGAATTCCCTGGCGCATTTCGTGATAAAGCCTGAGGATATCCCAGTGTAAGCCGGCACCGGCCTGTACCGGGTCGTTGCTAAAACGATGGATCTCTTCCAGCGTCAACCGTTCCCCGTCAAACTTTCCTAAGATCGCCCGGCCGCTGCTTGCGCCGTAGTCAAACGCCAAGACCTTTAAACTCTTTCCCTCTCGGTTCATTCCCGTTTCACCTCATCCCCAAATCTGCCTAATCCGGTTTGCCTGTTCTCCGAGATCCAAACCATGTTTAATTATAAGTCTAAGATTATTATAAAAGCAAATCTTCCCCACCTCTTGGGAATATGTTATTCTATTTTTAGGTGATCTTATGAAAAAGGTATTCTTT